>NZ_JAIWIH010000038.1:0-231797 GCF_052851135.1 Streptomyces sp. BRA346
CAGGGCAACTACGCGGCGGCGAACGCCTTCCTCGACGCCCTCGCCCAGCACCGCGCAGCCAACGGCCTCCCCGCCACCTCCCTCGCCTGGGGCCTGTGGGCCGAGTCCGGCGGCATGGCCGGAGACCTGGACGAGGCGGAACTCGCCCGCCTCCAGCGCGGCGGCATCGCCGCCATCACCGCAGCCCAGGGCCGCGAACTCTTCGACGCCGCGACGAACACCACGAGCGACGCACTCCTGGTCCCGATGCCGCTCGACATGGCGGCCCTCCGCGCCCAGGCAGGCGTCGGCATGCTGCCGCCCCTCTTCCGCGGCCTGGTACGGGCCCCCGCCCGCCGCGCCGCACAATCCGCCGCCGCGTCCGCGCAGTCCGGCGCGCTCGCCCAGCAGCTGGCCGGAAAGGCCGACGCGGAGGCCGAGGCGATCGTCCTCGCGCTGGTCCGTACGCAGGTGGCGGCCGTACTCGGCTATGCCGGGCCCGAGGCGGTGGAACCGCAGCGCGCGTTCAGCGAGGTCGGCTTCGACTCACTCACCGCCGTCGAGCTGCGCAACCGCCTCACCGCCGTCACAGGCGTACGGCTCCCGGCCACGCTGATCTTCGACTACCCGACCCCCGCAGCTCTCGCCACGTACCTCCGGTCCGAGGCGCACGGCAGCAGCGAGGCCGACACAACAACCCCCACCGCCACCACCACCCCCCACGACGACCCGATCGCGATCGTCGCGATGAGCTGCCGGTTCCCCGGCGGGGTGACCTCGCCCGACGACCTGTGGAAGCTGGTCACCGAGGGCACGGACGCCATCACCGACATGCCCACCGACCGCGGCTGGGACATCGAGGCGCTGTACGACGACGACCCCGACCAGCAGGGCACCAGCTACGCCCGCAACGGCGGCTTCCTCCACGACGCCCACCACTTCGACCCGGTGTTCTTCGGGATCTCGCCGCGCGAGGCCCTGGCGATGGACCCGCAGCAGCGGCTGCTGCTGGAGACCACCTGGGAGGCGTTCGAGCGCGCGGGCATCGACCCGGCGACCGTGCGCGGCAGCCGGACCGGTGTCTACACCGGCGTGATGTACAACGACTACGGCACGCTGCTGCACCGCGCGCCCGACGGCCTCGAGGGTTACATGGGCACCGCCAGCTCCGGCAGCGTCGCCTCGGGCCGGGTGTCGTACACCTTCGGCCTGGAGGGCCCGGCCGTCACCGTCGATACGGCGTGTTCGTCGTCGCTGGTCACCCTGCACATGGCGGTGCAGGCGCTGCGCAATGGCGAATGCTCGCTCGCGCTCGCGGGCGGTGTGACCGTCATGGCGACCCCCGGCACCTTCGTGGCGTTCAGCAAGCAGCGCGGCCTCGCGACCGACGGCCGCTGCAAGCCGTTCGCCGCCGCCGCGGACGGCACGGCCTGGGGCGAGGGCGTGGGCATGCTGCTCGTGGAGCGGCTGTCGGACGCCCGGAAGAACGGCCACCCGGTGCTCGCGGTCGTCCGTGGCTCCGCCATCAACCAGGACGGCGCGTCCAACGGTCTCACCGCGCCCAACGGCCCGTCCCAGCAGCGCGTCATCCGCCAGGCCCTGGCGGGGGCCCGGCTGTCCGCCGCCGAGGTCGACGTCGTCGAGGCGCACGGCACCGGGACGACGCTGGGCGACCCGATCGAGGCGCAGGCGCTGCTCGCCACCTACGGCCAGGAGCACACCGAGGACGAGCCGCTGTGGCTGGGCTCGGTGAAGTCCAACTTCGGCCACACCCAGGCCGCCGCGGGCGTGGCGGGCATCATCAAGATGGTCAAGGCCATCGAGCACGGTGTCCTGCCGAAGACCCTGCACGTGGACGAGCCGTCCGCGCACGTGGACTGGACGGCGGGCGCGGTGTCGCTGCTGACCGATCAGCAGGCATGGCCGGACACCGGCCGCCCGCGCCGCGCCGCCATCTCCTCGTTCGGCATCAGCGGCACCAACGCGCACACCATCATCGAGCAGGCGCCCACCGAGGAACCGGCGAAGCCCGCACGGACGCGGCAGCCGGGCCCGGTGCCGTGGGTGGTGTCGGCGAAGAGCGAGACGGCGCTGCG
This sequence comes from Streptomyces sp. BRA346, assembly GCF_052851135.1. Classification (NCBI taxonomy): domain Bacteria; kingdom Bacillati; phylum Actinomycetota; class Actinomycetes; order Kitasatosporales; family Streptomycetaceae; genus Streptomyces; species Streptomyces sp. BRA346. The sequence continues at coordinate 2,076 of NZ_JAIWIH010000038.1, forward strand.
CGCCCAGGCCGAGCGGCTGCTGACGCTCCTCGCCACCGACGACGGGCCGCGCCCCGCCGACATCGGCTACTCCCTGGCCACCACCCGCGCACCCCTGGAGCAGCGCGCCGTGCTGGTGGGCACGGACCGCGACGACTTCACCGCCACCCTGACGGCGCTGGCCCGGGGCGAGGCGGCGCCGCACCTGATCCAGGGCACCGGAACGGCCGACAAGACGGCGTTCGTGTTCCCGGGGCAGGGCTCGCAGTGGGCGGGCATGGCGGTCGGGCTGATGGACGCCTCGCCGGTGTTCGCCGCCCGCATCCACGAATGCGCCGCCGCACTCGCCGAGTTCACCGACTGGTCGCTGGTCGAGGTGCTGCGAGGCGCGGAGGACGCGCCGTCGCTGGAGCGCGTCGACGTGGTCCAGCCGGTGCTGTTCTCGGTGATGGTGTCCCTGGCGGACCTGTGGCGCTCGCTGGGCGTGCGGCCGTCCGCCGTGGTCGGCCACTCGCAGGGCGAGATCGCCGCCGCGTGCGTGGCCGGGATTCTGTCGCTCCAGGACGCCGCACGCGTGGTGGCGCTGCGCAGCCAGGCGATCGGCCGGGTGCTGGCGGGCAAGGGCGGCATGGTGTCCGTGGCGCTGCCCGTATCCCAGGTACGGGAGCGGATCGCGGCGTGGGGTGAGGAGCGGATCTCGGTGGCGGCCGTCAACGGCCCCTCCGCCGTGGTGGTCTCCGGTGAGCCGACGGCACTGGAGGAGCTGCTGGCGTCGTGCGAGGCGGACGAGGTCCGGGCCCGCCGCGTCCCGGTGGACTACGCCTCGCACTCCGCGCAGGTCGAGCTGCTGCGCGACGAACTCCTCACGCTCCTCGCCCCGGTGCGGCCACAGCCCGCCCAGGTGCCGTTCCTCTCCACCGTGACGGGGGAGTGGGTCGAGGGCCCGGAGCTGGACGCCGAGTACTGGTTCACCAACCTCCGTCGCACGGTCGAACTCGAAGACGCGATCCGCCGTCTCCTCGACGAGGGCTTCGGGGCGTTCATCGAGTCCAGCGCCCACCCGGTGCTGGCGATGGGTGTCCAGGAGACGGCCGAGGACGCGGGACGCACCGCGGCCGCGATCGGTTCGCTGCGCCGCGACGAGGGCGGTCTGGAGCGCTTCTGGGCGTCCCTCGGCGAGGCATGGACCCGTGGTGTCCAGGTCGACTGGGAGGCGGTGTTCGAGGGCACCGGCGCGAACCGCGTCGCGCTGCCCACGTACGCCTTCCAGCACGAGCGGTACTGGATCGAGGTGCCCCTCTCGGTGGGCGATGTCGCGTCCGCCGGGCTCGGCGCCGCCGGGCATCCGCTGCTGGGCGCGGCCGTCGAACTCCCCGACTCCGACGGCTTCCTGCTCACCGGGCGGCTCTCCCTCCAGACCCACCCCTGGCTCGCCGACCATGCCGTGTCCGGCACGGTGCTGCTGCCGGGGACCGCCTTCGTGGAGCTGGCGATCCGGGCCGGTGACCAGGTCGGCTGTGGTGTGCTGGAGGAGCTGACCCTTGAGGCGCCGCTGATCCTGCCCGAGCGCGGCGGGGTCCAGCTGCGGCTGACCGTCGGCGCTCCCGACGCGGAAGGGCGCCGGACGCTGGAGGTCTACTCCCGCCCGGAGCCCGGCACCGGCCAGGGCGACGCCTCGGAGCACGCCTGGATCCGCAACGCGGGCGGTGTACTCGCGGCCGAAACGCCGAGCGAGACCGGAGAGGGCCTGTCCGTATGGCCGCCCGCCGACGCCGTGGCGCTCGACGTGGACGACCTGTACGAGCGGTTCGCGGCGGGCGGCTTCGGCTACGGCCCGGCGTTCCAGGGGCTGACGGCCGCCTGGCGGCGCGGCGAGGAGGTCTTCGCCGAACTCCGTCTGCCGGGCGAGCAGCACGCCGACGCCGCGCTGTTCGGGCTCCACCCGGCGCTGCTGGACTCCGCGCTGCACGGCGTGGCGCTCGGCGACTTCCTGGGCGCCGAAGCGGGCGTACGGCTGCCGTTCTCCTGGAGCGGCGTCACCCTCCACGCGGCGGGCGCCACGGCGCTGCGCGTACGGATCGCACCGGCCGGGCCGGACGCGGTGGCCCTGACCGTCGCGGACGGCCACGGCGGCGCGGTCGCGTCGGTGGATTCCCTGGTGCTGCGGCACATCGCGCCGGAGCAGCTGCGGGCGGCCCAGGTGACGTACCACGACTCGCTGTTCCGGCTGGAGTGGGCGCCGGTGCCGACCCCCTCGGCGGCTCCTGCGGCCGTCCGCTGGGCCCTGGTCGGCCAAGGCGCCGTGGACAACGGCACGGACGCCTTCGGGCTGGTCGACGCGCTGGAGGCCACCGGTGCCGAGTGCGCGATCTTCCCCGATCTGGCCGAGCTGGCGGCCGTGGTGGCTTCCGGCAGCCCCCGGCCGGATGTCGTCCTCCTCCCGCTGACCGGCCCCGCCGGAGGCGGTGGCGGCCATCTGGCGGAGGGTGCCCGGCTGGCCACGCACGCCGCGCTGGAGAGCGCGCAGGCATGGCTCGCGGAGGAGGCCTTCGCCGGGGCGCGGCTGGCGTTCGTCACCCGGCGGGCGGTCGCCACGTCCCCGGACGCCGAGGTGTCCGACCTGCCGCACGCGCCCGTATGGGGGCTGATCCGCACCGCCCAGACCGAGAACCCGGACCGGTTCCTGCTGCTCGACCTGGACCATGAGGGAACCACGGCCGACGCGCTCATGGCGGCCGTGGCCGGGGGCGAGCCGCAGCTCGCCGTCCGCGAGGGCGTGCTCCACGCGCCCCGCCTGGCCAGGGTCGCGACCCGGCAGAACGAGGACCCGGCGCCGGAGGCGGAGTTCGACCCGGACGGTACGGTCCTGATCACCGGCGCCACCGGTGTCCTCGGCGGGCAGCTCGCCCGCCATCTGGTGGCCGAGCGCGGCGTACGGCATCTGCTGCTGGGCAGCCGTCGCGGGCAGCGGGCAGCGGGCATGCCGGAGCTGGTCGACGAACTGACCGCGCTGGGCGCGCAGGTGTGCGTCGCGGCGTGCGATGTGGCCGACCGCGAGGCGCTGTCGCAGCTGCTGGCCGAGGTGGATCCGGAGCATCCGCTGACCGCCGTCGTGCACACCGCCGGTGTGCTGGACGACGGGCTGCTGTCCGCGCTCACGCCGGACCGGATCGACACGGTGTCCCGGCCGAAGATGGACGCGGCGCTCCATCTGCACGAGCTGACCCGCGACCTCGACCTCGGGGCGTTCGTGCTGTTCTCCTCCGCCGCCGGCACCTTCGGCGCGCCGGGGCAGGCCAACTACGCCGCCGCCAACGCCTTCCTGGACGCCCTCGCCGCGCACCGCCGCGCCACCGGGCTGCCCGCGCTCTCGCTCGCCTGGGGCCTGTGGGAGCAGCGCAGCGCGATGACCGGCGACATGGCGGACGCGGACGTGCAGCGCATGGCCCGCTCCGGGATGGCGCCGCTGTCCTCGCGGGACGGTCTTGAGCTGTTCGACACGGCGTGCGCGGTCGGCGGTGAGGCGGTGCTCGTACCGCTCCACCTGGACCTCGCGCCGCTGCGCGAGCAGGCCGCCGAGGGGGCGCTGCCCGCCGTGTTCCGCGGTCTGGTCCGGGCCCCGGCCCGGCGGCGTACGGCCTCCGGCGCACCGGCCGACGCCGGTGGCCCGTCGCTGGCGCGGCGGCTGGCCGGGCTGGACGCGGCGGAGCGGGAGAACGTCCTGCTGGACGTGGTCCGTACGCAGGCCGCCGCCGTCCTCGGCTTCGCGGACGCGGACGCCGTGGGCGCCACCCGCGGCTTCCTGGAGCTGGGCTTCGACTCGCTCACCGCGGTCGAGCTGCGCAACCGCGTCAACGCCGTCACCGGGCTGCGGCTGCCGCCGACGCTGCTGTTCGACCACCCGACGCCCGCGCAGGTCGCCCGGCAGCTGCTGGAGGCCCTGGTGCCCGAGGTGGACGGTACGGAGCCCGGCACCCCGGGCGACAACCCGGCGAGCGCCGAGCCGTCGGACGTGTTCGGCGCGATGATGCGGGAGGCCGGACAGCTGGGCAGGCAGGAGGAGTTCACGCGGCTGCTGATGGACGTCTCCCGGTTCCGGCCCTCGTTCGGCAGCGCCGAGGAGCTGCGCAAGGCGCCCGCGCTGGTGCGGCTGTCGCGCGGTGGGACACGGCCCGCCGTGGTGTGCTTCTCCTCGATCCTGTCGATCGGCGGCCCGCACCAGTACGCGCGGTTCGCCGCCGGTTTCCGCGGCGAGCAGGACGTGTGGGCGCTGGGCAACCCCGGTTTCGTCGCCGGGGAGCAGCTTCCGGCACACCCGGACGCGGTGATCGAGGCACAGGCAGCCGCGGTGCTGCGGCAGACGGACGGGGAGCCGTTCGTGCTGCTGGGGCACTCCTCGGGCGGTGTGCTGGCGCACGAGGTGGCCGCGCGGCTGGAGAGCGACGGGGTCTTCCCGGAGGGGATCGCCCTGCTGGACATCTACTCGCACGACCGGGACGCGGCCGTGGGCCTCCAGCCGGGGCTGAGCGCCGGGGTGGACGAGCGGAGCGCGAGCCATGTGCCGGTGGACGACACCCGGCTGCTGGCCATGGGCGCGTACTTCCGGCTGTTCGGCGAGTGGCGGCCCACCGAGGTCAAGACGCCGACGCTGCTGGTCCGGGCCGGGGAGCGGCTCTTCGACTGGTCCCGCGGCGGCGACTGGCGGTCGTACTGGGAGCTGCCGCACACCGCGGTCGACGTGCCGGGCAACCACTTCACGATGATGGAGGAGCACGCCGGGACGACGGCGCGGGCCGTCCGGGACTGGCTGTCCGGCTGACGGGCGCGTACGACAAGGGGCCGGGCCCCGCACCCTGAAGGGGGTGCGGGGCCCGGCCCGTTGATGCTCTCGCGGTGTCAGCGCTTGCGGGGCGGGCGCTGGCGCTTGCCCGGGCCCACCGTCACGACCTCGAAGTTCGACTTGGTGCGGTCCAGCCGGTGGAAGAGGTTGTCCGGGCCGGTGATGTACATCGTGGACACCCCGGCGCCCTTCAGCGCGTCCACGACCTTGGGCCAGTGGATCGGCAGGTCGAAGGTGTCCAGCAGCATCGTGCGCAGCTCGTCGGCCGTCGTCACCAGCGAGCCGTCCTGGTCGGTGACCACGGGCAGCTTCGGGTCGAGGATCTCGTACCGGGGCAGGATCTCCTCCGCGGCCCGGCGCCGCAGCTCCGCGAACGCGGGCGCGTGCACCGCCGGAACCATGGTGTACATGGAGTACCCGCCGGCCCGGCTGATGCTCTGCTTGAAGCCGTCCAGCTCCTTCTCGCGCAGCGACACCATGAAGAAGCCGTCGTCGAGGTAGCCGGAGTAGTCGTACCACTCGCCGCGCCCGCCGAGTTCGTCGAGGATCCCGGTCAGCTTCTCCTGCGGGGTGCGGACGAAGGTGTGGGTGACCGCGTCCTGGTACTCCTCCTCGAAGTACGCGTGCTCACAGCGCGCCAGCTCCGCGGTGAGCCGCACCACCTCGGGGAACGGCAGCGAACCGACGTACGCGGCGGCCGCCTTCTGCCCGAAGCTGGGGCCCACGCACAGGTCCGGGACGAGCCCGTGCTCCTCCTCGGCCCGGTCCGCGGACGCCATCGAGTTGACCAGGAAGGCTATCTGGGTCGCCTCGGAGTAGTCGTCCTCCGAGTCGCGGAGCCGGTCGAAGACCGAGTAGCCGAGGGCCTCGTCGGCCTCGGCCAGCCGCTTCCGGGCGAACGGGTCGAGGGTGAGGAACCTGCCCACCTCGGCGAAGCTGGAGGGTCCCATGCCCGGGAAGACGATGGCCTTCTTGGCCTGCTCGGATGGCTCGGTTGCCGTCATGGTGTGTGGTGCCTTCGTTCTCGGTACGGTCGGCGCTGAGGGTCCTGCTGACGGATTTCCGCGGCGTCGCGACGCCCTGCACGCTCCCCCAGCCACCGCTGGGAGGTGCCCCCGGCTCGCCGCACCGCGCGAAACCCCAAGTAGCTCCGCTACGAGGGGTCCCGCACGGCACGCCGAGAGCACGCACCGGACGCCGCTCCTTCTCCCACGGAGATCCGTCAGCAGGACCCTAGTCCTGCGCCCGCTTGTTGAAGCCGCGGATCCCGATGAACCCGTAGATCAGGATGGCCACCCCGATGGCGGAGAAGCAGATCCACAGCGGGATCGACTCCGGGGTCTTCGGCCCCGGGGTCAGCAGCAGCCCGCGCATCGCCTCGGTGATGTAGGTCAGCGGGTTGAACGTGCACAGGATCTGGAACCAGCGGACACCGTCCAGGCTCCGCCACGGGAACTGCGTGGCCCCGGTGAACATGATCGGGGTGAGCGTCATGGCGAAGACGATGGAGATGTGACGCGCGGGCGCCAGGGTGCCCAGGGTGAGGCCGACGCAGCCGCCGACCAGCCCGCCGAGGCTGAGGATGCCCAGCGTCTCCGGCATCTTCGACATCGGCCACGAGACGTCGTCCAGCAGCGCCAGACCGATCGGGATCATGACCAGGGAGCCGATCAGACCGCGCATCGCGCCGAAGACGGCCTTCTCCACCGCGACCAGGGAGACCGGGATGGGCGCGAGCAGCCGGTCCTCGATCTCCTTGGTCCAGGAGAAGTCGATGGCCAGCGGCAGCGCGGTGTTCTGAAGGGCGACCAGGAAGCTGTTGAGCGCCACCACACCGGGCAGCAGCACCTGCTGGAACCCCGGCTGGGTGAAGCCGATCTCGCCGAGCACCTTGCCGAAGACGAACAGCATGAAGAACGGCTCCACGATGACCTGGCCCAGGAACGGACCCATCTCGCGGCCGGTGACGAAGATGTCCCGCCACAGGATGAAGAAGAACGTCCGCCACCGGTTGGCGCGGCGCCGGTGGCGCCCGCCGGAGCCCTTCGCCGACCGTGCCGGAACGATCTCCGTGGACGGCCCGGCGGCCGGTTCGGGGACGGCGACGGCCGTCGCGGCGGCGCCCGCGGGAACCGGGGCGGCGGGCTCCCGTACGGCGACGGCCGCGGCCGGGGCGGGGGCCGCGGCCGGGGCGGGTGCCGGTGCCGGTGCGTTCGTAGCGGTTGCGGGGCCGGTGGCACCCGCGGGGCCTGCGGGACCGCTGGCACCTGCCGGACCGGTGGGCCGCCCGGTGCGCTTGCCGGAGGCCTGGGAGCCCGGCTTCGGCGGCGTGACGGCCAGGGTCAGCGTGTCGCCGATGTCGCTCTTCCCGTCCCCGCTCTTCTCGGAGACCACCGTGCCGCCGATCACCGTGCCCGCACCGGGTCGGCGGTCGGCGGCCGGCTGGTGCTCGCCGTCCTGGCGGCCGGTGGGCGGCTCTCCCGCGGCCTTGCCGCCGGAGTTCGCCTCTCCGTCGGGCGTGGGTCGTGTGGAGGTGGTCATCGCAGCTCTTTCCCTGTCAGCTCGACGAAGACGTCTTCCAGGCTCGCCTGGCTGACGCTCAGGTCCTTGATCTCACAGCCGGCGTCGGTCAGGACCTTGAGGCACGTGGGGAGGAGCACCGAGGACGGGGCATCGCTGTAGATCTTCATCCGGGCGCTGCCGTCGCTGCCTTCGGCGGTCCCGCCGCCGAGGATGGACTCGACCAGGTCCTTGTCGTCCTGCTGGATCATCTCGACCCGCTCGACCACATCCAGGCCGCGCACCGTGCCGAGCACCCCGTCGATCCCGTTGTGCGGCGGCTGCACCGTGACCGACAGCGCGGTGTTGCTGAGCCTGCTCGTCAGATTGTCCGGGGTGTCGAGCGCGAGCAGCTTGCCGTGGTCCACGATCCCGATCCGGTCGCAGAGCTTGGCGGCCTCGTCCATGTCGTGCGTGGTGATGACCACGGTGACGCCGCGCAGCTTGAGTTCGGCGACCCGGTCGCGCACGAACAGCTGCGACTGCGGGTCGAGGCCGGTGGCCGGTTCGTCGAGGAACAGCACGCGGGGGCGGTGCATCAGGGCCCGCGCGATCATCACGCGCTGTGCCTGGCCGCCGGAGACCTGGTCCGCCCGGGCCTTGGCGTGGTCGCCCAGACCCACCCAGTCCAGGCTCTCGTCCGCGAGCCGGTTCCGCTCGGCGCGGGACAGTCCGTGGTAACCGGCGTGGAAGGTGAGGTTCTGACGAATGGTCAGCGACCGGTCGAGGTTGTTGCGCTGCGGGACGACGGCGAAGGACTGCCGTGCCACCGCGGGCTTCGCCACCACGTCGACGCCCTGTACGAACGCACGTCCGCCGCTGGGAGCGACCCGGGTGGTCAGGATCCCGATCGTGGTGGTCTTGCCTGCCCCGTTGGGGCCGAGGAACCCGAAGACCTCGCCATGGTTGACGGTGAAGCTGAGATCGTCCACCGCCGGGGCGGGACGGCCTGGGTACTGCTTGACCAAACCGTCGACAACGACGGCGAAATCAATAGGACGTGTTGTGTTCATCGCTGTCGTCGCACCGATTTAATTGGCTTATGGAGAACATGCTTTCGCCATGTCTAACACGGCTGCTTGACTCCAGGTCAGAGACCACCCGTACGTTAGGGGGTAGGGGGAGAAGTCAGGGGGCATGAGGGGGTCCCCAGTTGTGCCCCGTGCCGCCTATGGACGCCGTGGTACCCCGCATATAACGCGTACACCGGATAGCGGTTACTAGGGGTTGTGACCGCCACAGCGGGACCATAGCCTCACGGAGTCAGCGCCTCGATCGAACATGGTCGACACGCCCCATCCGTGCACTCGTGCCCGGCCCCCTCAGTGCAATCGCGGGGATGTACTCCTTGAGCCAGGTCAAGCCCGATGATGTGGGCCTTATTCGGATATTGCAAACGGAAACTCCCAGCAGTTTCCGGCTGATCTGCTTCCCGGAGTCCGCCCACTCCACCGCGTACTACCTCTCCCTGTCCGAACTCCTGCTGCCCACCGTGGAGGTGCTAGCGATCCAGTACCCCCTCCACACCGGCTTCGCGGACGGCGCGGACGGTGAGGACGGCGAGGACGGCGAGCGGCTGGCCGACTCCCCGGAGCTGGTCGACCGGATCTTCGGCGCGCTGGGTGAGTGGATGGACCGCCCGATCGCCTTCTTCGGGCACCGGGTCGGGGCCGACCTCGCGTACCGCGTGGCCGAGCGCCTGGAGCGGGAGACCGGGACGCCCCTGCTGACCCTGTTCGTATCCGGCCGGACCGCCCACTGGGGCATGGCCCTGGGCCCGCCGGCCCTCGGCTGCCGGATCGTCGCCCTCGCCGGGGAGGGCGACCCCAAGACCCCGCTGCGCGGCGTACGGGCCTGGCGGCGGCGTACCAGCGGACGTTTCGACCTCGAGGTGTTTCCCGGGTCCCGCGGCTACCTCGATTCGAGCCGGAGAGAGGTCGTGAACCTGGTGCACGACCAACTGCTCTCGCACGTCCCCGTCGACGCCGAGTGGGAGACCGGCGCCGAAGACAAGGGAGCCTAGGCACGACACGGCCGCGGCTGCCCGTACTCCTCAGGCACTCCCCAGGGAAAAGGAAAGTACGTTCGATGACCGCGAAGATCTACGCGCTCGACTCGGTGCAGACGCTGGCCGACTTCGAGCTGGACGCGATCCGCGTCGCCGATGTGATCCGCGAGCAGCACGGGGTCGCCCCGGGCGACCGCGTCATCCTCAAGGCGGGCAACTCCGCCGCCTACGTCAGTGTGCTGTTCGCGCTCATGCACGTCGGCGCGTCCATCGTCCTGATCGACCAGCAGGAGCACCCGGACGAGACCCGCCGGATAGCCGGGCGCACCGGCGCCGCCATCGCCTTCGTCGACGACGACTCCCCGATCCACGACGACGGCCGCGTGGTCAACCTCTACGAGGTGATCGCCCCGGCCGCCGGACGGCCGCTCAGCACCCGCGAGCTGTCCTTCGACGCCTGGGCCGACCGGCAGGACGGCCTCATCATGTGGACGTCCGGCTCCACCGGCGAGCCCAAGGGCGCTGTCAAGTCCGGGCGCAAGTTCCTGACCAACCTGGAGCGGAACGCCGCCCAGGTGGGGCACCGGGAGGACGACGTCCTGCTCCCGCTGCTGCCCTTCGCCCACCAGTACGGGCTGTCCATGGTGCTCATCGCCTGGCTCACCCGCTGCTCCCTGGTGATCGCCCCGTACAAGCGCCTCGACCGGGCCGTGCAGATGGCCGGGCGGACCGGCGCGACCGTGCTCGACGCCACCCCGTCCAGCTACCGCACCATGCTCAACCTGGTCGGCCGCAAGCCGTCGCTGCGGGCGCAGCTGGAGCAGGTCCGCATGTTCTGCTCCGGCGCGGCACCGCTCGACGGCGCGCTCTCCGACGGCTACGTCGCCGAGTTCGGACTGCCGCTGCTGGACAGCTACGGCAGCACCGAGCTGGGCAACATCGCCTTCGCCACCCTGGAGAACCCGGTCTCCTGCGGCCGGGCCATGGACGGCATCAAGCTGCGCATCATCGACGAGTCGGGCGTCCCCGCCGCCCCCGGCCAGGCCGGTGAGATCGAGGTCGACACCCCGGACGCGCTGGAGGGCCACCTCGCCGAGGACGGCGGCCTCGACGCCATGCCGACCGGCTGGTTCCCCACCGGCGACCTCGGCTACCTCGACGAGGACGACAACCTCTTCGTCCTGGGCCGGAAGTTCGCGGTGCACCGCTACGGCTACCTGCTCTACCCCGAGCTGGTCGAGCGCAAGGCCGCCGTCGCCCACATCTCCACCCGGATCGTGCCGCTCCCCGACGAGCGCCGCCGCGGCGATGTGCAGCTGGTCTTCTTCGTGGAGGACGACGAGCGGCGGGACGCCAAGTACTGGCGCGAGCGGCTGTGCGACGTGCTGCCGGTCTACGAGCAGCCCAACCGGGTCGAGGTGCTGGACGCCTTCCCGCTCAACCGCAACGGCAAGCCGGACAAGAAGCGGCTCGAGGAGATCGCGCGCGGCTAGCCAGATGTGAAGGAGAAGTGGGGGCCGGGGCGGTGCACCGGCCCCCTTCTGCGTCTGGGGAAAGCCCTGGACGCAGAGCCGGGGAGGACCAGGGATACCCCTAGTGCCGCGTCAGCCAAGGTTCACCCCGCTCGCCGCCCTGGCACGGCCATCTGCGGCGTTGCCGAATCGACCGAGTAGGCCCACTACGAGGCCGANCCTCGCTACCGGGCAAACCTTGACTGACGCGGCACTAGTCGTACGGAAGCTCCACGGGCGCGAAGTCGTGGAAGCGGTCGCCCGGGCCCGGGTTGTCCGGGTGGGTGGCGCCGCCCAGGTGGTTGAGCACCCCCCACACCGCGTTGAGCGCCGTGGTCACCGCGCCCTCCGCGAACCCGGCGGTCCAGGAGACGTCGTCCCCGCACAGGAAGAAGCCGCGCTGCTCGGCGGGCATGTCGTCCTGCATGAACTGGGTGAACAGCCGCCGCTGGTAGCGGTAGTGGCCGGGCAGGTTGGACTTGAACGCGCCCATGAAGCGCGGCTCGGTCTCCCAGGTGACGGTCAGCGGCCCGCCGACGATGTGCGAGCGGATGTCGACGCCCGGGTAGATCGCGCCCAGCTGGCTCAGCAGCCGCTCCAGCCGGTCCTCGGGCGTGAGGGTGGCGACCTTCAGCGAGTCGTCGTTCCAGGTGTACGACAGGCACATCACCCCGGGCCGGTCGGGCCCGTCGTCGAACAGATAGACCCCGCGCGGCATCCGGTCGGTGAGCGTCATGCTCATCACGTCCCGGCCGGTCGCCGGGTCGGGGTCCCGCCAGAACGGCCGGTCGACCAGGACGAACAGCTTGGAGGCGCCCATGTAGTGGGTGCGCTCGACCGCCGTCCACAGCGGGGTGGGCAGCAGCTCCGGGTCGCAGTCGATCCGGTTCAGCAGGGTCCAGACGTGCGGGCTGAAGACCACCGCGGGGAACGCGCGCTCCTCGCCGCTCTCGTCCCGTACCCGGATGCCGTTCCCGGCCCGCCGCAGCCGGGTGACCGCGGGCCGCGGGCGGGCGCCGTCGTGCAGCGACGCCAGCGAGGTGCCCTCCGGCCAGTGCGCGGGCGCGGCCGGCGGGTGCTCCCACAGGCCGCGCGGCAGCTGCTGGGAGCCGCCGATGATGCCGACCTGGTGGTCGTCGGCGTCGGTGACGACGACGCGCAGGATCTCCAGCACCGAGTTGGGGAAGTCGGTGTCCCAGCCCCCGGTGCCGAAGCCGACCTGGCCGAAGATCTCCCGGTGGCGGAACGACTGGAAGGTGGGGGAGGTGGCCAGGAAGCCGTAGAAGGACTGGTCGTCGAACTCCCTGACCAGCCGGTCCCAGACGGCCTTCAGCGTGGCGGTGTCCCGCCGCTGGATGGCGTCCCGCACGGTGGACAGCTCGGCCCGCTCCTGGAGCGCCTTCTCCCAGGCGTCGGCGACCTCCTGGTAGACGGCCGGGAGGTCGTCAGGGGTGCGGGCCTGGCGGCGCCCGCCGTTCAGGTCGATCAGGGTGCTCGGGGTGGACGGCGCGAGGGGGTTCGGAAAGGGGCGGGTGGCCAGTCCGAGCGTGCCGATGTAGTGGAACAGCGCGGTCGCGGAGACGGGGAAGCGCATGGCGCCCATTTCCGCCACATATTCCGGATTCCCGGGAAAGGGCGTGGAACGCATCCGGCCGCCCAATTGCTCCGCTTCGTAGACGACCGGGCGCAGTCCCAGGCGCAGGAGTTCATACGCCGCCGTCATCCCGGACATTCCGCCGCCGATGACCGCGACTTCGGTGCCGAGCCGTTCGCTCGGCACCGCGCCCAGGCCGGCCGGATGGGTCAGCCAGTTGTCGTAGGAGAAAGGAAAGTCCGGTACCAGCATCGTCAGGGGAGACGCGGGCGCAGACGTCATGGAAAGAACCTCTTGGGGCCGTGCGGAATCGCTGGGATATCAGGCGGTGTGGGCGACGTCGAAATCGAGGCTCGCGGGCAGATCGCGGCGCTGGCTGATGTTGATCTTCCGGTAGACCCGGGTGAGGTGCTGCTCGACCGTGGAGATCGTGATGTAGAGCTTGGCGGCGATCTCCCGGTTGGTGTAGCCCGAGGCGGCGAGGGCGGCCACCCGGCTCTCGGCGTCGGAGAGTTCGGAGAACGTGGTGGTGTCCTCGCCGGTGCGGGCCGCCTCCGACAGGGCCGAGCGGCCCGGGGTGCGCTGGAGCGAACGGGACAGCTCCTCGGCGCCGCACCCGTCGGCGAGCCGCAGGGCGCGCCGGGTCATCAGCCGACTGGTGTCCAGGTCGCCGAGCTGCTTGTGCGCCTCCGCCAGGTCGGCCAGCGCCCGCGCCATCTCGTACCAGCCGCCGGTCTCCTGGAGCACCGCGACGGCCTGCTGGAGCAGGGCGGGCCGCTCGCTCACCGGCCGGGTGGCGGCCAGCACGCGCAGCGCGGCGCCGCGGGTACGCGAGGGCGCCTCGCCGGTCAGCTCCAGCTGCTCCTGCGCGAGCCGCGCGGCCCGGTCCTGGCCGCCGAGGGTCAGCCAGGTCTCGGCGGCGCCGAGCCGCCACGGCAGCATGGCGGGCGAGTCCAGGCCCCAGGCGGTCATCTTCTCGCCGCAGGCCCGGAAGCCGGTGAGGGCGGCGTGCTGGCGCCCGGTGGCCAGCTGGTGGCAGGCGCGCGCGTACAGGTAGTGGAGCCCGTAGCGGCTGCGGAACATCTCCTCCGGCACCGGCCGCGCCAGGATCTCGGCGGCGGTGTCGTGGTGGCCCATCGCGGTGTGCGCGTTGACCAGCGTCGCGAGCGGCACGCCGACGGCGACGCCCCAGCCGCGGGCCGGAAGCTCCTCCAGCGCCCGCTCCGCGTAGCGCATCGCGTCCGGCAGCCGTCCGGCCCGCAGCGCGATCTGGGCCCGCAGGGCGCGGAAGGCGGCCAGCACCCCCTTGGCGCCGCGCCGTTCGCACTGCTCGATCAGCTGGTCGCACCAGGTGGTGGCGGTGGCGAGCCGGTCCGCGTAGATGAGGACCTGGAGCGCGGCGTGCACGGTCGGCATGGTCGGGTCGGTGAGCCGGGTGGTCTCCAGCACCCGCTCCGCGGCCTCCACGGCGCGGTCGTCGGCGCCGTGGCTCAGCACCGACCGCAGCGCCCTGCCCGCGGTGAGCTGCGGCGACTCGGGGGTCTGCTCGGCCGTCGACGGGCCGCCCGCGCGGGGACCGTCCGGTTCGGCCCGCTCCACGAAGGTCCGCAGCTCGGGGGAGCCGGGGAAGGTGGAGGCGAGGGCCAGGTCGATGGTCCGCAGCGTGGTGTCGAGCTCCGAGCCGGGGCTCGCGTCCCGGCCGATCCGGCCGAGGGCGGCGGCGGCCTCGGCGGTCTGGCCGAGCGTCAGCAGCCGGAGGAGGACCGGGATGGCGTACTCGGTGGGCAGTTGCCCGTTGCTCGCGGGACCGGCCAGCGACTGGAGACGGCGCAGCTGGGAGAGCGGATTGAACGGCCACATGGCTTCCACCATCGTGACCTGGAGGATGAGCGTCTCCCGCTCGTCGGTGGTACATCGGTGGGCCATCTGGAGGCAGTTGACGGCCAGTTCCATGCGGTCGGCGGCCACGGCGTGCCGGGCGGCGTCGCGCAGGGTCTCGGGGATCCACTCCTCGACCGGCTCGGCCAGTTCGTGGTGGAGCAGATGGCCCGCCACGTCGATGGGGTCGGCGCCCTCCTCGTGCAGCAGCCGCGCGGCCCGGTGGTGCAGCCGGGCGAGTTCGTCCGCGGGCAGGTCGTCCAGCAGGACGGTGCGCACGTCGGTGCTCCTGAACTGCGCGTCGTGCAGGATGCCCACCTCGGTGAGCGCCGCGACTGCCTGCCGCACCTGCCGCTCCTCGATCGCGACGAGCTTGCTCAGGCGGCGTGCGGACGAGGCGTCGCCCACCAGGGCGATCCCCTGGGCGATCCGGTGGTGGGCCGGGCCGCCGCGGTAGACGCAGGACAGCGCCGCCTGCCGGAACAGCTCGCCGGGCGCCGGGGTGCCGGTGCCGGGCGCGGTGTCGAGGGGGCCGCAGGTGAGCCGGGAGAACCGGTCGTCCAGCAGCCCCCGCAGCAGCAGGAGGTTGCCGCCGGTCAGGTCGTGGAACGCGGCGGCGTGGCGCTCGCCCTCGGCGGGGCCGAGTTCCCCGGTCAGCAGGGTGGTGACGCCCGCGACGGTGAGCGGGGCGAGCTGCACGTGGCACGCGTTCGGCCGGTGCAGCAGTTCGTCCAGGGCCGGACCGGCGGGCCCGGTCAGCGCGCCGCGGGTCAGCACGACGGACAGCGCCTCGGAGCGGCAGCGGCGGATGCCGTAGGCGAGGGCGCGCAGGGACGGCAGATCGGCGTACTGGACGTCGTCGATCGCGATCAACAGCGGTGCGTCGGCGGTCAGTTCGTCCAGGGCGCGGTGGAAGGCCCGGAGCAGCGGCAGGTCGGCCTGGTGGGGGCCGTGCGGGCTGTGCGGGGTGTCGAGGCCCGGCCGGGGGCGGGCGTGCTGATGGCGGGCGGGCATGCCCTGGTAGAGCTGTTCGATGACGGCGTACGGGAATTCCTGCTCGAAGGCGGAGGCCACCGCGTTCAGCACCCGGACGCCACGCGTCCCCGCCGTGTCCGTCACCTGGTGCAGAAGTGCGGTCTTTCCGGAAGCCACGGCACCGCTGATGACAGCGTGCCGACTTCCCTCGCGGGCGCCGCCGAACAGGAGGCGCGTGAGCCGGTCTATCTCCTGGTCGCGCTCCACCAACACTGAAGAAACACCTTCCCCGAATTCAACTTTTGCGCAGGGGTGGTGAAAGCACACGCACCGTGCGCTGCACGGCGTGCCAATGCTTTGTCCCCCGATGTGCTCTGCCGCCCCTCCCGGACGACGCTTGGGGGTGGCAATCCCCAACGTCCGCCGAGGGGCTGACGGATGGGAACTCTAGCAGTGCTGTTGGTACGAAAAGATGACGGAGGTGCCACGGGCGATTACGTTCGATTACGGTAGTTCCGGTGTCCGTTCCTGTGCCGCGGAGTTGTGAAGCTGTCTCGTACACCTAGGTTTGGGCTTCCTCGCAGGTGAGGCCGGGGTGACCTGGGGTAACGACCGTCATGCATGTGAAGGTTGCGCAAAGGTGTGGAGGGGTCGGGGACCGACTGGCGCCCCACAGTGTCCTGTTAGGTGTGTTTCACCAGGTGGACATCACGGGATCCCCGAGACAGCCCATGGTGTCCAATGGAGTTCGACCGATCGGGAGGAAAGTGCGCGTGGTCAACCAGAACTTGACGTTCATCGTCGGGACGGGCCGTTGTGGCTCGACGGCTATGTCTCAGGTCGTCAATCTTCACCCGGACGTGCTAAGCATCAGTGAATTGTTCGCCAGTATTCCCGACCCGGAACTGCTGAGCGAGACACCCCTGAGCGGACCGGAGTTCTGGGGGTATCTCCGTCGTCCCAACCCGGTCACCAACAGCATGATCAAAAATGGGGCGACGACGCCGGAGTTCCTCTACCCCCGGCTGCCCAAGCGGCGGTACGACGCCGAGACCACCGGCATACCCGCCATCAGCGTCATGGTCCTCCCGCATCTGACCGATGACCCCGACGCCCTCCTGGACGAGCTGGAACCCGTGGTCACCGCCTGGCCCACCCGCGCCCCGGCGGACCACTGGCGGGCCCTGTTCGCCGCCCTCGCCGCCCGGTTCGGAGGTCCCGGCGCCGTCGTGGAGCGGACCGGCCTGTCCATCGGCCGGGTGCCGGAGATGCGCCGCTGCTTCCCCGAGGCGCGCTTCCTCCACCTCTACCGCGAGGGCCCCGACTGCGCCGTCTCCATGAGCCGCCACTACAGCTTCCGCATGATCCCGCTGCTGAGGGGGATGGCGGACCACTGCGGCCTGGACTCCCCGTACCAGCTGACCCCCGCGCACGCGGCCCAGCTCCCGCCCGACCTCGCTCCGCTGCTGACCGAGCGGTACGACCCCGCCCTGGTGACCGAACGCCACATCCCGCTGGCGGAGTTCGGCACCCTGTGGTCCGAGACGATCATCGACGGACTGGCGAAGCTGGAAGAGGTCCCGGCCCCCCTGCGCACCGAGATGTCCTTCGAAACCCTGCTGGACGAGCCGGAGAAGGAACTGGTCCGGCTCGCCGAATTCCTCGGTGTGGAACCGCTCCCCGCCTGGCTGGACGCGGCGACCGCACTCCTCGACAGCGGCCGCCGCGGCAACGCGCTGAAGCTGCCCGAGGACGAGCGGGCCGCGCTGCTCGACGCCTGCGCCCCCGGGACGCGCGCGCTGGCCACGCATCCGTAGCCATACGTCGCGCCCGGCACCGGCCCCGCCGGAGACCGCTGCCGGGCGTCCCCCTCTTTCAGTGGGCCCTGCTGCTCAACGGGCCCCGCGGCCACCGTTCTTGAGGCTCGCTCGCAGGAACTCCCGGTTCATGGTCGAGATGGACTGGAGCGGGATGCCCTTCGGGCAGGCCACCGCGCACTCACCGGTGTTCGTACAGCCGCCGAAGCCCTCCTCGTCCATCGTGCCGACCATGTCCAGCACCCGGGACTCGCGCTCCGGCTGCCCCTGCGGCAGCACGTTCAGATGCGTCACCTTCGCCGAGGTGAACAGCATCGCCGAGCCGTTGGGGCACGCCGCCACACACGCCCCGCACCCGATGCACTCCGCGTGCTCGAACGCGGTGTCCGCGACCGGCTTCGGCACCGGCGTGGCATGCGCCTCCGGGGCGCTGCCGGTCGGGGCGGAGACGAAACCGCCCGAGCCGATGATCCGGTCGAACGCCGACCGGTCCACCACCAGATCCTTGACGACGGGGAAGGCCGCGGCGCGCCACGGCTCCACGTCGATGGTGTCGCCGTCCCGGAAGTGCCGCATGTGCAGCTGACAGGTGGTGGTGCGCTCCGGGCCGTGCGCCTGCCCGTTGATCACCATGCCGCACGCCCCGCAGATGCCCTCGCGGCAGTCGTGGTCGAACGCGACGGGCTCCTCCCCGCACAGGATCAGCCGTTCGTTGAGGGTGTCGAGCATCTCCAGGAAGGACATCTCCGGTGAGATGTCCTCGACCTCGTACACGGTCAGGGCGCCCGGCTCCTCGGGGCCGCGCTGGCGCCAGATCCGCAGGGTGAGCCTCATGCGTAACTCCGCTGGGTGGGGTGGACTTCACCGAAGACCAGGTCTTCGCGGTGCAGCACGGGCGCGCGACCCGTGCCTCGGAACTCCCAGGCCGCCGCGTACGAGAACGCCTCGTCGTCGCGGGCCGCCTTGCCGTCCGCGGTCTGGCTCTCCTCGCGGAAGTGGCCGCCGCAGGACTCGGTGCGGTGCAGCGCGTCCAGGCACATCAGCTCGGCCAGCTCCAGATAGTCCACGACCCGGTTGGCCTTCTCCAGCGACTGGTTCAACTCCTCACCGCGGCCCGGCACCTTGATCCGCCGCCAGAACTCCTCGCGCAGCGCCGGGATGCGGTCCAGCGCCTTGCGCAGCCCGGTCTCGGTGCGGGCCATGCCGCACTCGTCCCACAGCAGCTCGCCCAGCTCCCGGTGGAAGGAGTCGGGGGTGCGGTCGCCGTCGTTCTCCAGCAGCCGCCGCAGCCGGTCCGTCACCGACACCAGGGCCTCGGTCACCGCCGGGTGGCCCGGGTCGACCTCGTCGTGCGGATGGCGGGCGAGGTAGTCGTTGATGGTGGCCGGGAGGACGAAGTAGCCGTCGGCCAGGCCCTGCATCAGGGCGGAGGCGCCGAGCCGGTTGGCGCCGTGGTCGGAGAAGTTGGCCTCGCCGATCGCGAACAGCCCGGGCACCGTGGTCTGGAGGTCGTAGTCGACCCACAGCCCGCCCATCGTGTAGTGGATGGCGGGGTAGATGCGCATCGGCACCTCGTACGGGTTCTCCGCCGTGATCAGCTGGTACATCTCGAAGAGGTTGCCGTACTTCTCCTCGACCGCCGCCCGGCCCATCCGCCCGATGGCATCCGCGAAGTCCAGGTAGACGCCCTGTCCGCCGGGGCCCACCCCGCGCCCCTCGTCGCACACGTTCTTCGCGGCGCGGGAGGCGATGTCGCGCGGCACGAGGTTGCCGAACGCCGGGTAGACGCGCTCCAGGTAGTAGTCGCGCTCGTCCTCCGGGATCTCGGCGGGCGGACGCGTGTCGCCCTTCGCCTTCGGCACCCAGATGCGGCCGTCGTTGCGCAGCGACTCGCTCATCAGCGTCAGCTTCGACTGGTGGTCGCCGGAGCGCGGGATGCAGGTGGGGTGGATCTGGGTGAAGCAGGGGTTGGCGAAGTACGCGCCGCGCCGGTGGGCCCGCCAGATCGCGGTGGCGTTGGAGTTCTTGGCGTTCGTGGACAGGTAGAAGACGTTGCCGTAGCCGCCGGAGGCCAGCACCACGGCGTCCGCGAAGTGTGTGGACACCTGCCCGGTGATCAGGTCGCGGGCCACGATCCCGCGCGCCCGCCCGCCGACGACGATGAGGTCGAGCATCTCGGTGCGCGCGTGCATCTCCACGTTCCCCGCGGCGATCTGGCGGCTGAGCGCCTGGTACGCGCCGAGCAGCAGCTGCTGTCCGGTCTGGCCGCGGGCGTAGAAGGTGCGGGAGACGTGGACGCCGCCGAACGAGCGGGTGTCCAGCAGACCGCCGTACTCGCGGGCGAACGGCACGCCCTGCGCCACGCACTGGTCGATGATCTCCACCGACACCTGGGCCAGCCGGTGGACGTTCGCCTCGCGGGCGCGGAAGTCGCCGCCCTTGACGGTGTCGTAGAACAGGCGGCGGACGGAGTCGCCGTCGTTGCGGTAGTTCTTGGCGGCGTTGATCCCGCCCTGGGCGGCGATGGAATGCGCCCGGCGCGGCGAGTCCTGGTAGCAGAACTGCACGACGTGGTAGCCCTGTTCGGCCAGCGTCGCCCCGGCCGCCCCGCCCGCCAGGCCCGTACCGACCACGATGACCGTGTACCTGCGGCGGTTGGCCGGGTTGACCAGCTTCGCCTCGAAGCGGCGGCGGTCCCAGCGCTCCTCGATCGGGCCGTCGGGGGCCTTGGTGTCGGCGATCGGCGCACCGGTCGCATAGTCCGTGTACGTGTTCATCTCAGCTCACCACTCCACTCATCACGCCGATGGGCACCGCGATGAAGCCGCAGGTCAGGACGGTAGCCAGGGTGTTCGCGGCCAGTTTGAGGGCCCGGTCGCGGCGCGGCCGGCCCGCCCCGAGGGTCTGGGCGGCGCTCCAGAAGCCGTGCCGGATGTGCAGGCCGAGGGCGAGCATCGCCACGATGTAGACGGCGTTGCCGTACCAGGTGGAGAAGGTCGCCACGACGTTCTCGTACGGATGGCCCGGCTCGGCGCGCTCGTTCACCGTGAGCGTCGTCAGGTCCAGGATGTGCCAGACGATGAACAGCCCGAGGATCACCCCGCCCCAGCGCATCGTGCGGGTGGCGTAGCTCGCCCGCCGCCGCCGATGGGCGTAGCCGCGCGGCCGGGCCGCCAGATCGCGGCGGCTGAGCTGGTACGCGGCCACGCCGTGCAGGACGACGGAGGCCAGCAGCCCGACGCGGGTCAGCCACAGGAACCCCTCGTGCGGGAGGAAGGGTTCGCCGAGCGTGCGCAGCCAGTGCGCGTAGCCGTTGAGGTCGCCGGGCCCGAAGAAGATCTTCAGGTTGGCGAACATGTGGGCCACCAGATAGGCCAGCATGATCAGCCCGGTGACGGCCATCACGGCCTTCTTACCGATGGTCGACCGCCACACGGAGCCGATGAACGACGGCCTCCGCGGCGGCTTCCGCTGCTGGCCGGGCCGCCGCTCGTGGCCCGTGTCCGTCCGTGTCGCCAGTGCCATGTCTGTGACGCTAGGCAGCGCCCCGGTGATCAGTCCAAGACATGCTATGGCTGGATTCCATAGTCTATGCCTATTATCGCTGGGTGCAGCTTCAGCAGCTCCGCTATTTCGCGGCCGTCGCGGACACCCGCCACTTCACCCGCGCCGCCGAACGGCTCCATGTCGCCCAGCCCTCGCTGTCCCAGCAGATCAAGGCGCTGGAACGGGAGCTGGGCGCCGATCTGTTCCACCGCGCGCGCGGCCACATCGCCCTCACCGACGCGGGGGAGGCGCTCCTTCCGCTGGCCCGCCAGATCCTCGCCGACACCGAGACCGCGCGCCGCGAGGTGCAGGAGGTCGCCCAGCTGCGGCGCGGCCGGGTGCGGCTCGGCGCCCCGCCCAGCCTGTGCGCCAGCCTCGTGCCGGATGTGCTGCGCCGCTTCCACGACGCGTTCCCGGGCATCGAGCTGATCATCGACGAGGGCGGCTCCCAGGACCTGGTCCGCACCCTCGCCGCCGGTGAGCTGGACCTCGCCCTGATCATCACCCCGCTGCCCGGCCAGGCCCCCGCCCTCGCCGCCACCGAGCTGCTGCGCGAGGAGCTGGTGGTCGCCTCCTCGCCCGCGGCCCCGCCGCCCACGAAAGCCCGCCGGATCCGGGTCGAGGACCTTCGCGACCGGCCGATGGTGATGTTCCGCCGCGGCTACGACCTGCGGGAATTCACCACGGCGGCGTGCCGGGCGGCAGGCTTCGAGCCGTCCTTCACGGTCGAGGGCGGCGAGATGGACGCGGTGCTCGGGTTCGTACGGGCGGGCCTCGGCATCGCCGTCCTCCCCGGCATGGTGGCGGCGCGCTCGGGACTGCGGGTCACGCCCTTCGCGGGCCACGCGATGCGGCGCACCATCGCCGTCGCCCACCGCAAGGACGTCGCCCCGCCGAGGGCCGCGCGCGAGCTGCGCCGGGTGCTGCTGGCGTATCTGCGCTCGGCCGACGCGGACGACCTCGGCACCCGCCTGCTGCCCTGACCTGTGCGGCGTACCTGCCTGGGGTCAGCCCCAGAGCGCCGTGGCCACCGCTCCGCCCGCGAAGGCGGCCGCCACCCCCGCCACCACGCTGCCCACCGCGTTGGCGATCGCGAAACCGCGCGCCCCGTCCTCGGCCAGCTTCAGCGTCTCGTACGAGAACGTCGAGTACGTGGTCAGCGCGCCGCACAGACCCGTCCCCAGCAGCAGCTGCACCTGCGACGACGCGGCCCCCGCCGCCACCGCGCCGGTCAGCGTCCCCAGCACCGCGCAGCCCACCACGTTCACCACGAACGTCCCCCAGGGGAACACCGAGTCATGCCGGGACTGCACCATCCGGTCGGTCAGATACCGCAACGGGGCGCCGACCATCCCGCCGGCCACCACCAGGAGCCAGTTCACCGATCACGCTCCGGGAACCGCACGATCTCGACCGGGTCCAGGATCACCGGACCGTCCCCGGTGATCTCCGCCAGCTCGGGCAGGAAGGCCCTCACCCGCTCCTCCGTATCGATGATCACCACGCAGACGGGCAGTTCCTCGCTGAGCGACAGCAGCCGCGAGGTGTGGACCAGGGACGAGGCGCCGAACCCCTCCACCCCGCGGAACACGCTCGCCCCCGCCAGCCCGGCCCGGTGCGCGCGGTGCACGATTTCGGCGAAGACCGGTTTGTGGTGCCAGGTGTCGTTCTCGCCGACGAAGACGCTCAGCCTCAGTCCGTTCGTGTTCATCCCGTGCTCCCGTACGCGTTCACGGCCCCGACGACCCGACGGGTGCCCACCACCGCGCCCCATACCGCCGCCATCGCCGCCAGCAGCGTCGCCACCAGATAGGCCGCCCCGGTCGCGGCGTGGCCGTCCACGACGAGGCGCCGGACGTCCACGGCGTACGTCGAGAAGGTGGTGAACCCGCCCAGCACCCCGGTGCCGACGAAGGGCCGCACCAGCCGGTGGGCCGCCCACACCTCGCCGATCAGCGCCAGGAGGACGCCGATGAGCGCGCAGCCCACCACGTTCACCAGCAGCGTCGTCCAGGGAAAGGCGCCCGCCGGGGTCGGCCACAGCAGGGACGCCCCGTACCGGGCGGTCGCGCCGATGGCCCCGCCGACCGCGACCACGCACACCACCGGCCCCTGCCCGTGCCACGCGCCGTGCCGTGATCGTCGAGTGCCCTCCGCCATACGGCTCAGGCTACGTCGTGCGGGCACCGCTTCACGATGCGTGTCCCCGGCCGGTACCGTCAGGGCCGGAAGATCGTGAGGCGTGCCGGACAGCAGTTGAGACAGCGAGGAGACAGCCCATGAGCAACCCGTTCGACAACCCCGACGGCCGTTACGTCGTGCTGGTCAACGACGAGGGGCAGCACTCCCTGTGGCCCTCCTTCGCCGAGGTGCCCGAGGGCTGGACCGTCGCGCACGGCGAGGACGACCGCCAGGCGTGCCTGGACTACGTCGAGGAGCACTGGACCGACATGCGTCCGAAGAGCCTCGCGACTGCGATGGACCGCCCCGGCACGTCCTGACCCGCTGCATCCCGCCCCGCCACGGCGTTACGTTGGGCGTGTGACGGGTGCGCATGCTGACATCCCGGGCACCATGGGGGCCTGGGTGGTTCGTACGCCGGGCCGGATCGACCAGGCGGAGCTGCCGATTCCGCGCCCGGCGGACGACGAACTGCTGGTCCGGGTCCGGGCCTGCGGGGTCTGCCGTACCGATCTCCACGTCCGCGACGGCGACCTGCCGCCGCACCGCACCCCCGTCGTCCCCGGGCACGAGGCCGTCGGCGAGGTGATCGCGGTAGGGGAGCGGGCCGCCGGACCCGGGCTCGGCGCCCGGGTGGGCGTGCCCTGGCTGCGCCGCACCTGCGGCCGCTGCCGCTTCTGCGTCCGCGGCCACGAAAACCTGTGCCCCGCGTCCGTCTACACCGGCTGGGACGCGGACGGCGGCTACGCCCCGTACGTCACCGTACCGGCCGCGTACGCCTATGAGCTGCCCTCCGGATACGCCGACGAGGAACTGGCTCCGCTGCTGTGCGCAGGCATCATCGGCTACCGCGCGCTGCGCCGCGCCGAGCTGCCGGCGGGCGGACGCCTCGGCATCTACGGCTTCGGCGGCTCCGCCCACCTCACCGCCCAGGTCGCCATCGCGCGCGGCGCCGTCGTCCATGTGCTGACCCGCTCGGCCGCCGCCCGCGCCCTCGCCCTCGAACTCGGCGCCGCCTCCGCCGGTGACGCCCATGACCGGCCGCCCGAACCGCTGGACGCCGCGATCCTCTTCGCCCCGGCGGGCGAGCTGGTGCCGGTGGCGCTGGAGGCGCTGGACGCGGGCGGCACGCTCAGCGTCGCCGGGATCCACCTCTCCGACATCCCGGTCCTGCGCTACGAACGCCACCTGTTCCACGAACGCACCCTGCGCAGCGTCACCGCCAACACCCGTGAGGACGGCCGCGAGTTCCTCACCGCGGCCGCCGCCCACCACATCCGCGCCACGGTCACCCGCTACCCCTTCGCCCACGCGGACACCGCGCTGGACGACCTCGCGAACGACCGGGTGCACGGCGTCGCGGTACTGGCCGTCCCTTAAGCCGACCGGGGCGCGGCGAGCCAGGCGGCGATGGCGGCGGCGATCGGCTGGCCGGTCTCCAGCTCGATGAACCCGAACTGGCCGCCCTGATTGCACTCCAGAAACCACCAGGTGCCGTCCTCGTCCTCGGCGAAGTCGAATGCGCCGTAGGCGAGACCGCCGAGGGTCATGTATTCCCGGACGGCCTGGGCGATCCGGTGGGGGACGTCCACCGCGTCCCATAGATGGCCATAGAAACCATACCTCCCATCCACCTGCCCGGAAGCTGCTGTCTTCCGGGCGGCGAACAAACGGCCGCCGACGCAGGTCAGGCGGATATCGGCCGTTTTGGGAATGTAGCGCTGAAGAAGCGTGGCACCTGCCGCGACGCCCGAGAAATCCGTCTCGGGGTCGATACGGGTGGTGGGCAGCGCTATTGGGGGATTGACCGGCGGAGGGCCCGAGACGGTCTTCACCACGATGTCCTTGAACTGGCTTGCGAACTCCTTGGCGGCGCGTGGATAGGTGGTGATGAGCGTCGGGGGAACGGCGAATCCGCTGCGGTGGGCGGTGCGCAACTGCCACGGTTTGGAACGTGCCAACAGGGCGGCGCTGGGGTGGTTCATCCAGCGCGCCTCGGTGGAATACAACATTCCGTAGAGGGCCTGACCGCACTCGGCGGTCAGCCACTCGGAGGGCTCGGGGGCGTGCGCCGCCGGTTGCCCCGGGCGGCGCACCCATATGGACCGGAGGCTGTTCACGCTGACCAGGCGGCCGTCGGTCGACAGATAGCCGGTGAAGTCACCGCGCTCGAATTCGGTCGAGATCCCTGCCTGCCCGGGAAGGTCGGCGGGATCGAAGCGGAGCAGAGGGACATTTCGCTCGCGTAATTCGGCCACCACCAGGTCCGCTGTCACATCCTCCTGGCAGGTCAGGATGAGTACCGTCATCGACGTCTGAGGTCGGTGGGGTGGTCAGTCGTCGAAGTGCGTCTTGGAGCCCGCCGTGGAGGTCGTCGTGCCGCATTCCAGAAGCACCCCCCGGTCCGAGATGGCGGGGCGCCCATCGGGGAGCACATTCAACTGGAGGGCGGCGTTGTACGAGTACGGAATGACAGCCGGGGATTGGTCGGCCGGGACCGCATGGTTCAGGGCGAAGGGCTGCATGACTGACCTCTAATGCTCCACGGGATTCGCTTGTTTCGAGATGAGCTCCACCATCACACAACAGTACGTACTAAATTGGTAGGAGTCTCGCTACGCGCTGTTATGTCAGATCTGTGACAGCATGAAGTACGTCACACCACCCGCGCAATTCCATTACCGCTGACCCGGTTCGGGGTCTCGGCCCGCGCCGCGACGGCCCCCGTGTGACGGCAGGCCACCTGCCGGATCCATGCCTCCACCTCCGCTTTTACGGCGGAGGTCGCGTCCCTCCGCGGACACCCCGCCCTGTCTGTCGGCATCCAAGACGCCATTCGGGTCGTCCGGGTTGGCCGATAACGCCACTTCGATCGCCATGGCCGCAGGGGCGCAGCTCAGTGCCGGTGTGAGCTGGGTCTCGTGTGTCTCGCCCCGCAGCGGCCCGCCGGTGCGCACCGGACCGGCGACCGGTGCCGGGTCCGCCGAGGGCCCGTCGGCACCGAATGGGCCAGGTAGCCGTTTGAACACCATCGTGGCGTTCACTCCTTCTCTGTGCGCCGTTCACTGTTCTTGCCGGACCGAACGCTCCGACCGGGTAAAGCAACTCCCACGCCCATGTCATGGGTGGATCAATCCGGCCACCTGGCCGGGTGTCGCCCGCACTTCCCCGGGGCCCTTGCCAGAGCGGGGTGTCGGACCGCCGGGCGGGAACCATGGATCGTGCTTTACCGTTCTTTTACCAACAGTCCCTTGAGTCACGAAGGAGTCGCGGTCACCGCGATGGACGAGCCTCCCAGTACCCCTCGCCCCGCTTCCGATGCATACGCGCCCGTATGCGCCCCCGTATCCGCCTCTGAGCGGTTTGCCGAGCCCATGGGAAGGGGACCGGCGTGCTGACCGAAGTGCTGCTGGTCCTGCTGGCCTTGGCGCTGACCCTGGCGTGTGCGGTGTTCGTCGCCGCGGAGTTCTCCCTGACCACGGTCGAGCGCGGGGAGCTGGAGCGCGCCGCCGCGGAGGGGGAGCGGGGCGCCGGAAGCGCGCTCAAGGCCGCCCGCAGGCTGACGTTCCAGCTGTCCGGCGCCCAGTTGGGCATCACCGTGACCTCGCTGGTGATCGGCATGCTCGCCGAGCCCTCGCTGGCCGCCCTGCTGCACGGACCGCTGCGGGCCGCGGGGCTGGGCTCGGCCGCCTCGTCGGTGGCCTCGGTGCTGGGCGTGGCGGTGTCGACCGTCGTGCTGATGGTGATCGGCGAGCTGGTGCCCAAGAACTGGGCGATCTCCCGGCCGTTGGCGGTGGCAAAGGTCGTCGCGGGCCCCCAGCGCGGCTTCACCGCCGCCTTCGCCCCGCTGATCCACCACCTCAACAACACCGCGAACCGCCTGGTGCGCCGCGCCGGTCTTGAGCCCGCCGAGGAGCTGGCGTCGGCCCGTACCCCGGACGAACTGGTGGCGCTCGCCCGCCACTCGGCCGCGGAGGGCGCGCTGGAGCCCGATTCGGCCGAGCTGTTCGTCCGCACGCTGCACCTGAGCGAGCTGACCGCGGAGAACGTGATGACCCCGCGAGTCGACGTGCAAGCGCTGGAGGCGCACGCGAGTGCCGCCGACGCCGCCAACCTCACCCTGGCCACCGGCCTGTCCCGGTTCCCCGTCTACCGCGACACCCTGGACGAGGTGGTCGGCACCGTGCACATCCGCGACGTCCTCGTGCTGGACGCCGCCCGCCGGGCCACCACCCCGGTCACCGAGCTGGCCACCCCTCCGCTGCTGGTCCCCGACAGCCTCCCGGTGGACCGGCTGCTGGACCGGCTCCGCGGCGCGCACACCATGGCCGTCGTCATCGACGAGTACGGCGGCACCGCCGGCGTCGCCACCCTGGAGGACATCGTCGAGGAGGTCGTCGGCGACGTACGCGACGAACACGACCCCGACGAGACCCCCGCCCTGGTGCCCGCCGGGCCCGGCATCTGGGAGGCCGACGGCGCCGTACGGCTGGACGAGCTGTCCGCCATCGACCTGACCGTGCCCGAGGGCCCGTACGAGACCGTCGCGGGCCTGATGGCCACCGCCCTGAAGCGCATCCCCGAGGCGGGCGACGGCATCGAGACCGACGGCTGGCAGCTCACCGTGCTCAAGGTCGACCACCACCGCGCCGACCGCATACGCATCACCGCCCCGGCCCCCGCCGCGGCGGAGGAGGACGCCCGATGACCCTTCTCCAGCTGGCCATCGGCGCCCTCACCCTGCTCACCAACGCCTTCTTCGTCGGCGCCGAGTTCGCCCTGATCTCCGTGCGCCGCAGCCAGATCGAACCGCACGCGCGGGACGGGGGCAAGCGCGCCCGCACCGTGCTGTGGGCGCTGGAGCACCTGTCCGCCCTGCTGGCCACCGCCCAGCTGGGCATCACCATCTCCTCGCTCGTCCTCGGCGCGGTCGCCGAACCGGCCATCGCCCACCTGCTGGAGCCGGTGTTCGCCGCCGTCCACGTCCCCGAGGCCCTGGTGCACCCGATCGCCTTCGTCCTCGCCCTGACCGCGGCCACCTATCTGCACATGCTCATCGGCGAGATGGTCCCCAAGAACATCGCCCTCGCCGCCCCGGAGCGCACCGCGCTGCTCCTCGGCCCGCCCCTGGTGGCCGTCACCCGCGCGCTGCGCCCCGTCGTCTTCGGCATCAACGCCTTCGCCAACGGGCTGCTGCGGCTGCTGAAGGTCGAGCCCAAGGACGAGGTCGAATCGGTCTACACCGACGCCGAACTCATCCGGCTGGTACGGGACTCCAGCGACGCGGGCCTTCTCGACGCCTCCGGGAGCGAGCGGCTGCGCGACGCCCTGGAACTGGGCACCCGGCGGGCGGGCGACATCCTGGTCCCGCTCGGCGAGATGGTCACCGTCGACCACCGGGTCACCCCCGCCGTGCTGGAGCGCACCGCGGCCGCCTCCGGCTTCTCCCGGCTGCCGGTCACCGGGCCGGGCGGCACCGGCGGCACCGTTCTGGGGTACCTCCACATCAAGGACACCCTCGGCGTGACCGACCGCGACCGGCCCTTCCCCCGCACCGCCCTGCACACGGTCACCCGCGTTCCGGCCGACACCCCGCTGGACGACACGCTGACCGCGATGCGCGGCGCGGGCACCCACCTGGCGGCGGTGACGGGCGACGACGGCGCCGTCCTCGGCTTCGTGACCATGACGGACGTCCTGGAGGAACTGGTGGGGGAGGCGGCGTCGGACACCCCCTGACCGGCCCGGTGCCCTCACGTCTCCGACGTGAGGTTTGCCCCCAACGGCCTGGTAAAGAAGCCAAACGGGCAGCCCAGCCCTGCACAGCGCACACCGAAAGGCCAGAACCGCACCATGAGCATCGTGAGCTGGATCATCCTCGGGCTTCTCGCCGGAGCCATCGCCAAGTTCCTCCTCCCCGGCCGTGACCCGGGCGGTCTGGTCGGCACCACCGTCATCGGCGTCGTCGGCTCCTTCCTCGGCGGCTGGCTCTCCGCCAAGTTCCTCGACCGTCCCATCGACGACCAGTTCTTCGACCCCGCCACCTGGGCAGCCGCCATCGGCGGCTCCCTGGTCCTGCTCATTGCCTACCGCCTGCTCTTCGGCCACTCCCGCCGCTGACGGCACGCGAAACGGCCTCCTCCGCCACGTCCGTATCGCGTCCGTATCGCGTCCGTATCCGTAGAGGATCCGTAGAGGAGGAGGCCGCCGGGTGTTCAGCCGTCGGTCACCCGGGGGCCGGGCTTGAAGCCGTGCCGATGGGCCAGGGCGACCACGGCGGTGGCCAGGAGGGTCAGCCCGAGCAGCACCCAGGGGATGGATCCGGCACCGGCCGACTCCAGGAGGAGACCGCCGAACACTCCGCCGCCCGCGACCGCGAGGTTGAAGACGGTGACGAACATCGACTGCGCGACGTCGGCCGCCTCCCCGGCCGCGTCGGCGTTGGCGGTCTGGAGCAGCGTGGGAGCGCCGCCGAAGGTCACCCCCCAGGCGACGATGCCGAGGAACACCAGCGGTACGGACGTCCCCGCGACCCCCAGCACCAGGGACGCGAGCGCGAACCCGGCGAGGCTGAGCAGGGTGACCGGGCGCAGCTTGCGGTCGACCAGGATTCCGGTGAGCCAGATCCCCACGATCGCCGAGGCGCCGAACACCAGCAGCGCGAGGTCGACGCGCTCACCGAGACCGGCCCGTTCCAGGAACGGGGCGATGTAGGTGTAGAGGATGTTGTGGGCCAGGATCCACAGGAGCACCACGGCCAGTACCGCGCCGATGCCCGGCATGAGGAAGATCTTCCGGATCGGCTGCCGCTCGGTGGCGCTCTGCCCGGCGAAGTCCGGGACCAGCGCGCGGATCCAGAGCATCAGTAGCAGCGCGACGCCGGACATGATCCAGAACACGCCCCGCCAGTCGAACAGCGACCCGAGCCAGGTGCCCAGCGGGACCCCGAGCGTCAGCGCGACCGGCTGGCCCACCCCGACGATGGCCAGCGCCCGGCCCTGGAGGTGTTCGGGGACCAGCCGCCGGCCGTATCCGGCGAGCAGCCCCCACACGACTCCGGCCGCCATACCGGCGATGAAGCGGGCGGCGAGGGTGAGTTCGTAGCTGGTGGACAGCGCGGTGATGGTGTTGAACACCAGCAGCCCGCCCACCGCGAGGAGCAGCAGCGGACGGCGTCGCATGCTGCGGGTGGCGGCGATGACGGGGATGGCGGCCACCACGGAACCGATCGCGTAGAGCGTGACGAGCTGTCCCGCCAGCCCTTGGGAGACGCCGAGGCCGTCGCCGATCTGTGGGAGCAGGCCCGCGGGCGTCGTCTCGGTCATGATGGCCAGGAATCCGGCCGTGGTCAGCGCCAGCAGCTTTCCCAGGGGAAGCCGGTCGTCCTCGATGACCCGCTGCGGGTCCATGGCAGTCTTCTCACTGCCGGTAGTGCTCACGTAGTTCTCCTGTTTTTTGTGTCGGCGCCGGGCGGGGGCGTTTCGGCCCGCCCCCGCCCGGCT
This sequence comes from Streptomyces sp. BRA346, assembly GCF_052851135.1. Lineage (NCBI taxonomy): Bacteria > Bacillati > Actinomycetota > Actinomycetes > Kitasatosporales > Streptomycetaceae > Streptomyces > Streptomyces sp. BRA346. Next base: position 32,466 of record NZ_JAIWIH010000038.1, read on the forward strand.
GTATCTCAGGCCGGATATTTCTCAGTACGTGGCGGCCAGGGAGCCGAATCCCCTGATGCGGTCGGCGATGCCGTTCTGCCGCAGTGCCCGCCAATAGAGCACCGTGTTGTTGGAGATGACCGGCTTGCCGAGCCATTCCTCGGCACCGGCCGCGACGCGCATCATGGCCATATTGGTGCCCACCTGCACGATCGCCTCCACGTCCGGGGTGTCGACGGCCTTCACGGCCTCACGCAATTCCGGCTCGGGCACATGGGCGATCCGCTCGGGGCTGCTGCAACCCAGCCCCGCCATCGACACCACGTCATATCCGGATTCGGTGAAGAACCGGCTCACCGAGTCGTCACCGGCCGGAACGTACGGGGTGATGACGCCGAGCCGCCGGGCGCCGTAATGGGACAGCGCCGTGGTGAAGGCGTCCGGGCTCATCGTGACCGGAACTCCCCCACTGGCGGACTTCATCGAAGCCACCACCTCGTCCTGGGATCCGGGGCCGTCCCAGTAGATCTCCGGGGAGAAAGCGATCACGAAGCAGTCGGGTTTGCAGGGCAGCAGACTGCCGATCGCCCGATGGGTCGCCTCCCGGTAACTGCTGACCAGATCCTCGATGCCACCGGTCAGCGACGTGTCCTCGGTCTGCATGCGCCCGGTGTGGTTGGTCACCCCTTCGGGGCGCATGGCTTCCATTTCCGGCTGGACGGAGGTGTTGGTCGCGGGAAGGACCACGCCGACTTTGAGACGCGGTCCGAGGCAGTCGGTCATTTCGCGCTCCTTGCTTACGTGACTCAGGTGTTCGGGGCCTTGATGAGGAGGTGCTCCCGCTCTATGATTTCCGGAACGATGACGGCGTCGTTCCATGACGACTGGTCCACCTGCTCCAGTGCGATGGAGACGGCGCTCTCGGGGACCTCGAAGTGCCGCACCACGAGCGCGGTCAGCTCCTCGGCCAGCTGCTTCCGCTGCTGGTCACCGACGTCCCGGGGGAAGTGCTTGATGGTGAGATGAGGCATGTCCTCCTCCGTGGGGCTCAGTTGTCGAGGCGGGTGTGGATGGCCGAAATGAGTTCGCCGACCCCCTTTTCCTTGAGTACGCTGTAGTGGTCCCCGACCAGTTCGACCGTGGTCGGAGGCGTGGCGGAATAGCCCGAGCTGCCCTCGATGAACGAGTAGTCGTCGCCCGTCGCCTTGAAGATGGTCACCGGTGCGTTCAGCTCGCGCTCGGCCAGTTCGCGGAAGCTGTACTCGAATTCGTAGGTCGCCTCCACGATCCGGGTGATCCGGCGGATGAGCGCTTCGTCCAATTGCGGAAGCAGGTCGTGGATGAACGCCACGAACTCGTCCTCGTTCCGGACCGTCTCCAGGCAGCGGTCGCGGTCGGGCCCGCTGATGCCGCCGGTGAAAACGGAGTAGAGGATCGTGAGGTAGGCCGGATTGCGGTACGTCGCCTCACGCCCGTACTGCTTCCCCTCCGTCTCCCGGACCTTGGGATTTCCGGGGCAGATCAGGAACAGGTTCTCCACCCGTTCCCCCGCGTCCTCCAGCTGCCATGCGGTTTCGAAGGCGACCCGGGCTCCGAAGGAATAGCCCCACAGGGTGTACGGGCCTTCCGGCTGGATTTTCCGGATCTCGGCCACATCCGCCGCGGCCATGTCCCGGATCGTCGGGTACGGCGTCTCGCCGTCGTTGATGCCGTGCGCCTGGATTCCGTAGAACGGCCGGTCCACATCGGCACCCGAGGCGAGCTGCTGGAGATTCATGGGATAGCCGCCGAGACCTGGCCAGCAGAAGACCGGGGACTTGGCGCCCTCGGAATGCAGCCGCAGGAACCGGGATATCTCCCCGCTCGCGGTGCCGTCGATATGGCGGGCGAGCCGCCCGACCGTGGGTGCCTCGAAGAGCACCTGTACCGGAAGCCGGGTCCCGAATCGCTTGTTGACACGGTTGACGAGCGTGACGGCGATGAGCGAATTGCCCCCGGCCTCGAAGAAGTTGTCCTCGGTGGAGACCGGTTCGTATTTCAGCGCCGCCGCCCACAGCTCGGCGAGGGCCTGTTCGGTGTCGGTCTCCGGCGCCACGAAGGCGCGGCTCTCCAGCCCCTGGGACAGCTCGTCGAAGGTGGCCAGCGTCTTGACGTCGATCTTGCCGTTGGCCGTCTGCGGCAGTGCGTCCAGGACGACGACCTTGTTGGGCAGCATGTAGTCCGGCAGATACGAGGCCAGGTCGTCCCTGATCACCTCGGTCGGACCCTTCATGTGGACGACGTCCTCGCCCATGCCCTCGCTCGCCTCCTGCTCGGCCGAGATCCGGCCGCCGACGAAGAAGTAGGAGGCGCCGGTCGGGATCGAGCACTCGGTCAGGATGGCGTCCAGGCGCCGCGCGGCGGGCAGGGGATTGCCGCTCTTGGAGCTGTAGCCGGAGGACATCAGCCCCAGCCCCAGCTGGTTGGCCTGGAGGTGGTGGAGCTTCTTGCCGAGCGCGATGTACTCCAGCCACGGTTCGGCGGCCCGGCTGACGGCGCTGATCCCGAAGCTGGAGCGCTCGTAGACCGCCTGGTTGATGGCGATCACGTGCTTCTTCTGCACCAGCTCGTCGGAGATCTTCTCCAGGTCACCGTCCTGGTAGCGGTACTGACCGCCCGGCAGGTCGGTGACCTTCCCGGGGTGGACCTGGAGGTAGATCTCGGTGGGGTCCTCCGGCTTCCGGCCGTCGCTCTGCCGGATGTCGAAGGTGCCCAGGTAGTGGTCGTCCTCGGCCACGTCGAACTGCGGCAGCAGCTCCGGACGGAACCCGTCCGGATGGATGGCCAGGCCATGGGCGGGCAGCACCTGCTCGAACAGGCCGACCATGTGGCCCGTCTCGAACTCCAGGACCTCGAGGATGTTGTTCTTGTAGACGGGCTCGATGGCCTGCCGCTTGCCGACGAAGTGGACCTTCAGCCGCGGGGAGCCGCCGCCCTTCACGCGGCGGATCAGGGTGAGCTGATGGTCCAGCGGGTTGTAGTAGTGGATGCCGTCCGGCAGATCGCCGATGCCCGCGATCTCCAGATACATCTGGGTCGCGTACAGCGCGCCGGGCGAGGCGTACGCGTACTTCGGCAGCAGCCGCTCCTCGCTGTGGAACTGCCCGAAGGAGCGCAGGATCCGGCCCAGCCCCTGCAGGGTCAGCTCGCCCAGCGGCCGGGACGAGAGTGGATCGACACCGTGGTCGAGCAGCTTGAGGATGCGTGCGCGGCTGGTGTCCCCGCCCTCGTAGAAGCGGTACGTCTTGCGGGCGAACGCCTCCCGGCGCAGCTCCGGGCTCGCCTCGCGGCCCGGCAGGTCCACGTGGGTCCGCCCGGCGAGCTGCTCGGACGAACGCAGCCCGGGGTTGGACAGCTGGGCCTTGACCTGGAGCTTGTTGGACTTGGACTGGTGGTGGGAGCCGTGGTTGCCCTGGTCCATCAGGGCGGCTTCCTTGGGGTTCAGCTCCACCGCGGCGACGAGGTTCTGGGAGCCGGTGCGGGCGTCGTCCTTGACGAGGACGGCGGCCCGCTTGACCCAGGCGTGGTGCTCGATGGTGCGGGCGACCTCGTCCAGCTCGACGCGGTAGCCGCGCAGTTTGACCTGGCTGTCGGTGCGGCCGAGGAAGTGGACGGTGCCGTCGGGGGACTGGGACACCAGGTCGCCGGTCCGGTACAGCCGCACCGGGTCCTGCCCGGGCTCCGGCGCGAGGTGCGGGAAGCGCTCCTCGGTCAGCTCGGGCCGGTGCAGGTAGCCGCGGGCGAGCTGGACACCCGAGACGTACAGCTCACCGGTCTCGCCGCGCGGCACGGGCCGGTGGTTCTCGTCCAGCACGTGGTAGCGGGTCCGGCTGACCGGGGTGCCGATGGGGATGACGGTGGGTTCGTCGTCCACGGTGGCCGGGGCGACCTCGTACGCGGAGGAGTTGATGGTGCACTCGGTGGGTCCGTACAGATTCACCAGTCGCGCCGTCGGCAGCGTCGCGAAGAACTCGGCGGCCAGCGCTCTGGTGAGCGCCTCACCACCGCTGAACACCCGGACCAGGCTGGTGCAGTCGCCCAGCCGCTCGGTGTCCACCAGGGCCTGGAGCAGCGTCGGGACGCACTGGAGGGTGGTCACCCGGTGGCGGTCGATCGTGTCGATCAGCCCCTCCGGGTCGCGGTAGACACCCGGGGTGCCCATCACCACGCGGGCGCCGCACGCCGAGCCGAGGATCTCCCACTGGGCGGCGTCGAAACTCATCGGGGTCTTCTGGAGGATGACGGTGCCGCCGCCCAGGTGCCCGTACTCCTGGAGCCAGCCGAGCTGGGCGACGATGCTGCGGTGTTCGACCATCACCCCCTTGGGCTTGCCGGTGCTCCCGGAGGTGTAGATGACATAGGCGAGCCCGTCGGGCTGCGGCTCCTCCGGGGCGTCGGGCAGTGGTGGCGGGGGTCCGGTCGGCTGGTCGGCCAGGGCCTCGTCCACCGTGAGGACGACGGTGTCGGTCGGGGCGAGTTGGCGCAGCCGGTCGGCCAGATGCGGCTGGCAGACGATGACCTGCGCACGGGCGTTGTCGATGATGAAGCGCAGCCGCTCCTCGGGGTAGTCCGGGGAGAGCGGTACATACGCGCCGCCGGCACTGAGGATGCCCCAGGCGCCGACGATGAGGTCGAGGGACGGATCGGCGAAGAGCCCCACGCGGTGGTCGCGGCGCACGCCGGACTTCTGGAGCCGGAGAGCTAAGCGGGCGCTTCGGTCGAGGAGGTCGCCATAGGTGAGGTGGGCGTCCTCGGCGACGACGGCGATGTCGTCGGGCCGTGTCGTGGCCTGTGCTCGAAGGAGCGCAGGCAGGGTGGTGTGGTTTCCGACAGGCATGAAAAACCTTCCCGTGTCTCTGTTGATGGCTTCCGGCGATGGCTTCGTGGGCGCGAACGCCGTCGGATGAGATCAAGCAGTTGTGACGAGGCGGGTCTGTTCAGGTCTTCGGTGGTCACCCCGGACATGGCCCTGCCGGAGCCTTTGCCGGTAGGCATCCCGGGCCTGGCGCCGGCAATGGGCATGGACGAGGGTTGGTGTGCTCATGGGTGTGGCCGGAGATGACCCCTTGTTGCGTACCCAGAGCTGTCTGTCAGCCACTGACCGTAGAAAGTAGGCTTGGTTCATGTCAAATAGTTCGATGTTGAACTCACCTAGAAGTGGCGAGGCCGAAGAGGTGAACGAGCCGCAGGGGCAGGGGGAGGACGCGCTCGACCGCATCCTTCAGCAGTGGGCGGACGTCCGCCCTGACCTGGACGCTTGGTCCATGGCGATGATGGGGCGGCTCTTCCGGGCGACCCGGCTGGTCGAGCAGGGCGTGGTGACGTATCTCGCGGCCGAGGGCATGGAGCGCTGGGAATTTGATGTGCTCGCAACATTGCGCCGCAGTGGCCCGCCGTACGCGCTGTCCCCGAAGGCCCTGGCCGCGACCATGATGATCAAGCCTCCGGCGCTGACCCATCGGGTCGACCGGCTGGTGGGCCGCGGCCTGGTCGACCGCGAGCTCGACGCCACCAACCGCCGCCGCATGGTGATTTCACTCACCCAGGAGGGCTTCGACCTGGTGGACAACGCGGTGGAGGGTCATGTCCTCAACGGAGAACGCCTGTTCAGCGCCCTGGACCGGGGCGAACAGGAGCAGCTGTCCGATCTGATGCGCAAGCTGCTGCTCTCCCTGGGCGACACACCTCCCGCGCCCTAGGGGGTGTCTCGCCGGTCATGCCGGGCTCGCGACGCCGCTGTGACATCAGCCGCTGCCGCGGCGGGCGGCACCTCGCGGTCCCGCGCTCGTCGCTCCCCAGCTACCGCTGGGCGGTGCCCCCTCGCGCCTCCCCCCAGCACCGCTGGGAGGCGCCCCCTGACGCCGCTCGCTGATCCGGCCTGATCGGCAAGACACCCCCTCGCGGGCAGGCGACGTGTGAACTCCGGGATGCCCGGCGGTGCGTCAACCTTCGTCAGGAGTTCGCGCGAGCCCGGGGCCATCGATGTGCGCGGCGACTCGATGTGCGTGGCGACCGGGGCCGACGCGGCTGGGCCGCGCGGCCCAGCCGCGTCGGTGGGCCGGTGGCGCCCCCGGCAGGACTCGAACCTGCGGCCAAGCGCTTAGAAGGCGCCTGCTCTATCCACTGAGCTACGGGGGCCGGTGGTGGGCCTTGGAACTGCTGAGCCCCCGGGTGCCGACGGGTCCGCGGTGCGGCCGTGGTGCCGGTGGCCGGGCGCGGCGGATCCGTGACCTTGCCGGGGACAAGGATAGGGCTCCCTGCGCCTCGCCCCGGTTGCTTCACCTCCGTGGCACGTTGTGGAGGTTCGGTGAAGCGGTCCGATAATCGCAGGCAGGTACGAAACTCGCATCGTTTTTCACGCCTCAAACGGCGGGTGTTGTCTACTCGTTATGCCTGAGTCCCGTCCGTCACGCCTGCCTCGTGTCCGATCTGAGGTGATCCGGGTGGGTCTCTTTGACGCGCACGAACGAGCATACGCTTCAAAAAGACATCAAAACCGGGCATTCTTCGCATGTGGCGATCTTGGACGTACGGCCCCGGCTGCTCGACGCGCTGACCGCACTGCGCGATCGCGTTGACGCCGCACGGTTTCCGCTCCCCCTTCCCGGCGCCGACCGCGCTCGCCGCAGCCGTGCCGAGTTGCTTGCTCAACTGGACGACTACCTCGTGCCCCGGCTGCGCGCCCCCGAAGCGCCTCTCCTGGCGGTGATCGGGGGATCGACCGGAGCCGGGAAGTCCACTCTGGTCAATTCCCTGGTCGGGCGGCGGGTGACGGAGGCCGGGGTGCTGCGGCCGACGACCCGTACACCCGTGCTGGTGTGCCACCCCGACGATCACTCCTGGTTCGCCGGGAAGCGGGTGCTGCCGCAGCTCACCAGGGTGTGGGTCCCCGCCCAGGGAGACCGGGCGGAGGGGCCGTACGACGAGGAGGAACGGGCCCGCGAGGGCGAGGGGCCCGCGGCGCTGCGGATCGAGACCGATCCGGGGCTCGCCCGGGGGCTCGCGCTGCTCGACGCGCCCGACATCGACTCGCTCGTCGCCCGCAACCGCGACCTCGCCGCCGAGCTGATCTGCGCCGCCGACATCTGGGTGCTGGTCACCACGGCCACCCGCTACGCGGACGCCGTCCCCTGGCATCTGCTGCGGACCGCCAAGGAATACGACGTGACACTTGTCACGGTGCTCGACCGGGTGCCGCACCAGGTCGCCGCCGAGGTCTCCCGGCAGTACGCCGCGCTCCTCGACGGGGCCGGGCTCGGCGACGTCCCCCGCTTCACCATCCCCGAACTGCCCGAGTCGGCGGGCGGCGGCAGCGGCCTGCTCCCGGCCACCGCCGTCGCCGCGCTGCGCGGCTGGCTCACCCAGCACGCCCAGGACCCGCAGGCCCGTACCGTCGCCGCCGCCCGCACCGCGGCCGGTGTCCTCGCCTCGCTCCAGGCCCGGATGCCCGCACTGGCCGGTGCGGCGGCCGCCCAGCACGCCGCGGCGGTGCGGCTGATCCAGCGGGTCGAGGGGGCGTACGCGGAGGCCGCCGAGCGGGTGCGGCGGGAGATCGCCGCGGGCGCGGCGCTCGCGGGCGGCGCGCTCACCCACTGGCACGGCCAGCCGCGCGACAGCACCCCCGAGGAGCTTCTCGCGGCGCTCACCGAATCCCTCGCCACCCTGCTGCGCAGCGCGGCGGCCGCCGCCGACGACCGGGTCGCCGAGGCGGGGAAACGGGACCCCGCCGCACGGACCGGGCTCGCCCCGGCCGACGCGCACGAGGCCGGGGAACGGATCGGCGTGGCCGTACGGCGCTGGCAGCGCTGCGTCGAGGAACTGGCCGAGGAGGAGACCCGCGCCCGGATCCCCGACGGCGGCGGAGCCGACGTCTCCGACGAGGTCGCCGCCCTGCTGGTCGCCTCCCTGCTGGGCGGGCGGCGGGCCCGTAAGGCGGGTGAACGGCTCGCCGAGACGCTGGGCGCGCACCGCGCGCTGCGGCTGGGCGACCGCGGCGGGCGGCTGCTCGACGGCTGCGTCGCGCGCGCCCTGGAGACGGAGCGCGACCGGCGGCTGGCGCCCCTCGACGCCCTCGACGTGACCCCGGACCACCAGGTCCAGCTGATCGCCGCGCTGTCCCTACTACAGAAGGAGAGGTGACCGAGGTGACGGCCACTGCTGCCGGTCTGGACGGCGGGGATGGGGGCGGGGGCGAGGCGGCTTCCGCGGAGGCGGTGCGGACGCGGCAGACCTGGGACGACGGGCTGATCGCCCGGCGCGCCGGGCGCCGGGCCGCCCGCCGCGCTCCCCGCGGGACGTCCGGGGCGGAGGCCCCGGCGCCGCGGACCGCCGCCGGGAGCGAGCGGCGGGAGGCGGGCGGGTCGGCGGGGCCAGTCGGGTCCGTCGGGTCGCAGGGGCCGTACGGGGCGTACGCGCCGGACGGGCCGCGCGACGCGTATGAGCCCGGCGAGCCGTCGTACGAGTCCTACGCCTCCTACGGCTCTCGCGACCCCTACAAGGCGTACGAGGCGTACGAGACGTATGCCTCGTACGAGCGGCCCTTCGGGCCCGGCGCCCGCAGCTTCGCCGCAGGCAGCCTGCGGCCGCGCCTGGACGCGCTGCGCCAGCTCGTGGGGCTGTCCCGCACCCGGCTGGACGGACGCACCCTCGCCGGGGCCGGGCGGGTCCTGGACGAGGCCGCCGCGCGCGGACGGCATCCGCTCGGGCACACCGTCGTCGCCCTCGCCGGAGCCACCGGAAGCGGTAAGTCGACACTCTTCAACGCGCTCGCCGGGGCGCCGCTCTCCGAGTGCGGGATCCGGCGGCCGACCACCGCCGCGCCGCTCTCCTGCGCCTGGACCGATCACGCCGACGGGCTGCTGGACCGGCTCGGCATCCCCCATGCGGACCGGCGCCGTCCGGCGCATCCGTACGACCCCGCGCTGCGCGGCCTCGTCCTGCTCGACCTGCCCGACCACGACTCGGCCGCCCCGGGCCACCGGGACCGGGTGGACCGGCTGCTGGGGCTGGTCGACGCGGTGGTGTGGGTGGTGGATCCCGAGAAGTACGCGGACGCGGTGCTGCACGAGCGCTATCTGCGGCCGCTCGCCGGTTATGCGGAGGTCACGTTCGTGGTCCTCAACCAGGTGGACCGGCTGCCGGGCGAGGCCGCCGACCAGGTGCTGGACGATCTGCGGCGGCTGCTGGACGAGGACGGGCTGGCGCTCGGCGAACACGGGGAGCCGGGCGCGGCGGTGCTCGCCCTGTCCGCGCTCACCGGGGAGGGCGTCGGGGAGCTGCGGGAGATGCTGGGCGGGCTCGCGGCCGAATGCGGCGCGGCGGAGCGACGGCTCGCGGCCGACGTGGACGGCACGACGGCGCGGCTGCGGCCGCAGTACGTGGCGGACGGGGCGCCGGCCGGGTTCACCGGCCGGGCGCGGGCGGAGTTCGAGGACCGGCTGGCGGAGGCGGCGGGCGCGGCGGCGACCGGGCAGGCCGCGGAGCGGGCCTGGCTGCGGGACGCGCGGAAGGCGTGCGGGACGCCGTGGGGGCGGCTGGCGCGGAGCGGCCGCCGGAGCGCGGAGGACGAGCGGGCGGTCCCGGGCGCGCGGGCGAAGGCGGCGGCGATGGAGGCGGTCACGGCGCGGCCCGCGGTCGAGGAGGCCGTGCGCACGCTCGCCGACGAGGCCACGGCCGGGCTCCCCGGGCCCTGGGCCCAGGCGGTGCGGGAGGCGGCGGGGTGGGGCGGTCGGGGACTGCCGGAGGCGGTGGACGAGGCGGTGGCGGCCGCCCGGCGCGGACAACGACTGACGCGGCCCGCGTGGTGGTCGGCGGTGGCGGCGGCCCAGGTGGTGCTGCTGGTGCTCCAGGTGGTGGGGGCGGTCTGGCTGGTGGGGGCCGTGGCGGGGCTGTTCGGCGGGCCGGGGTGGTGGCTGCCCGCGGCGCTGGTGGCGGGCGGCGCGCTGGCCGGGACGGGGTTGGCGTGGGCGTGCGGGCTGGCGGCGCGGGGGCCCGCCCGGCGGTACGGACGGGCGGCGGAGGCGCGGCTGCGGGACGCGGCGGTGGGCTGCGGACGGGCGCGGGTGCTGGCGCCGGTGGGGGCGGAGCTGGCGCGGTACCGGGAGGTGCGGGCGCAGTACGTGATCGCGGCGGGGGAGGGGTGAGAGCGGGACCGGGCGGCGGTTCACCGGAACGAGGGAGCGGGTTGTCCACAGCCTGGGGGCTGTGCACAGGCTCCGGCGCGGGGCTCGGATCGCGGGCAGCATGGGGGTCGGCGGTCCGGTGGGCCGCCGGGGGAGAGCGGGATCGCGGGAGAGCGGGGGAGCGCGGCCATGAACGAGACCTGGACGACGGTGGTGGGGAACGCGGCGACGCGGCCGGATTTCTGGGAGACGGCGGCCGGGGTCGCGGTGGCCCGGTTCCGGCTGGCGGCGACGGTGCGCCGCTGGGACCGGAAGAGCGAGCGGTGGGTCGACGCGTATACGAGCTTCTATACGGTCTGGACCTGGCGGACCCTCGCGGCGAACGTGGCCGCTTCGGTGTCGCTCGGCGAACCGCTGCTGGTCCACGGCACCTTGCGGGTGCGTGAGCGGGAGAAGGAGCGGGAGCGCGAGAAGGCGCAGCAGGGCGCGGGGGAGGGGGAGAGCGGGCCCAGGCGGTGGATCACCGCGGAGATCGACGCGGTGGCGGTCGGGCACGATCTCACCCGCGGCACCTCCGCCTTCCGGCGGGTCTCGCAGGCCAAACCGCTTTTAAACGTACCGACCGGGGCAACACCCCGCCGGCCAGGGGTGATTTATCGATAATCCCAGGTCATGTGGGGTCTGTGGGGCAGGTAACGATTCCGATTCGGATCGGTTGGGGTCAGGTCCAATCGGGGATCGTGCGGCTTTTCGCTCCCTAGGATCCCTGAGTGCCCAACGGGGGTTACTGAGTTTTGAGTTCGCTGGCGAGGCGCACCAACTGACTGGCGCTCCGCCCGGAGGGGAAACCATGATTTCTGTGAAGAGGCGGGGTGTCGCTCGACTCACGGCCGCCGTCCTGGCGTCAGGGCTGGTCGCGGTGGGCGCGCTGGCCGGCGCCGGTGCCGCCGCCGCGGACGATGTGCCTCCGGGGAACGGTGGAGCCACCGCCACGCTGAGCGGCCTCAAGACCTTCGACAAGGCGGTCATCCACGACAAGGGTGACCAGGAGGTCGGCGCCGGTCTCTTCGAGATGGCGGTCGACAACGGCGGCAGTATCCAGACGTACTGCATCGATCTGCACAATCCGACGCAGAGCAAGGCGAAGTACGAAGAGAAGTCCTGGAGTCAGACCTCGCTGGCGAACAACCGCGAAGCAGGCAAGATCAACTGGATTCTCCAGAATTCCTACCCCCAGGTGAACGACCTCGCCGAGCTCGCCACGAAGGCGGGTTCCGGTGCCCTCACCGAGAAGACCGCGGCCGCCGGTACCCAGGTCGCCATCTGGCGCTTCTCCGACCAGGCGAAGGTCGACGCGGTCGACCCGGCGGCCGAGAAGCTCGCCGACTACCTGGAGGAGAACGCGCGGAACCTGGCCGAGCCCAAGGCCTCGCTGAGCCTCGACCCGCCGGCCGTCTCCGGCAAGGCCGGTGAGCGGCTCGGTCCGGTCACGGTCCGCACCAACGCCGAGAGCGTCACCCTCACCCCGGGCGCCGAGGCCGCCGGATCCGGCGTCAAGCTCGTCGACAAGAGTGGCAAGACGATCACCAGCGCCGCCAACGGCGGCGAGGTCTACGTCGACGTGCCGTCCGACGCGGCCGACGGCTCCGCCACGCTGACCGCCCAGGCTGCCACCAAGGTTCCGGTCGGCCGCGCGTTCTCCAGCGACACCAAGAGCCAGACGCAGATACTCGCCGGTTCCAGCGAGAGCACCGTGTCCGCCTCGGCCACCGCCCACTGGGCGGAGAAGGGCGCGGTCCCGGCCGTCACCGCCGAGAAGGACTGCGCCGAGGGCGGTGTGGACGTCACGGCGACCAACAAGGGCGACGAGGCGTTCACCTTCACGCTGCTGAACCAGACGTACACGGTCGAGGCCGGTCAGTCGAAGACCGTCACCGTTCCGGTGAACGAGGACCAGGGCTACAAGTTCAGCGTCCGGGGCCCGAACGGATTCCGGAAGACCTTCTCCGGCGTCCTCGACTGCAAGACCGCGGGCAGCGGCACCGGCGGCAGTGACACCCCCTCCACCAAGGCGGGCCCGGCGTCGGCCGGCGGTACCGGCGGCGGCGAGGTCACCAGCGGTGACACCACGGCCGTCGACGCCACCGACGGCGGTGACCTCGCGGAGACCGGAAGCAGCAGCTCCACCCCGCTGATCGCGGGCATCGCCATTGTGCTCGTCGTGGTCGGCGGCGGTGCGATCTTCTTCGTCCGCAAGAAGAAGGCACCCTCGGGCGAGTGACCGCCCGGCGGAGTGACCGCCGACGACGGACGGTGAGGAAGGGCCGGGCCTCGGCAGAACGAGGGGTTCCGGCCCTTCCTGCCGGGGCGGCCGCCCCGGACGGCGGAACAACTGGTTTCCGCCTCGGGCCTGCCGTACGGCAAGATGGGGTGGGGTGTCTCTGCCCTGGACGCGGCGGAGCCCGCATGCACCCATGCGGCGCGCCCGCACATCGATACCTACCAGATTGCCGGACGGTTTCTCTTGGCTGAGTTCATCTACACCATGCGCAAGGCGCGTAAGGCGCACGGCGACAAGGTGATCCTCGACGACGTCACGCTGAGCTTTTATCCCGGCGCGAAGATCGGTGTCGTGGGCCCCAACGGCGCCGGTAAGTCGACGGTGCTGAAGATCATGGCCGGGCTGGAGCAGCCGTCCAACGGTGACGCCTTCCTCTCGCCGGGCTACAGCGTCGGCATCCTGCTCCAGGAGCCCCCGCTGGACGAGTCCAAGACCGTGCTGGAGAACGTCCAGGACGGCGTGGCGGAGACCAAGGGCAAGCTCGACCGGTTCAACGAGATCGCCGAGCAGATGGCGACCGACTACAGCGACGCGCTGCTCGAGGAGATGGGCAAGCTCCAGGAGGAGCTGGACCACGCCAACGCCTGGGACATGGACGCCCAGCTGGAGCAGGCCATGGACGCCCTGGGCTGCCCGCCCGGTGACGCGCCGGTCACCAACCTCTCCGGTGGTGAGAAGCGCCGCGTCGCGCTCTGCAAGCTGCTGCTGGAGGCCCCCGACCTGCTGCTCCTCGACGAGCCCACCAACCACCTGGACGCCGAGTCGGTCCAGTGGCTGGAGCAGCACCTCGCCAAGTACGCGGGCACCGTCGTGGCCATCACCCACGACCGGTACTTCCTGGACAACGTCGCCGAGTGGATCCTGGAGCTGGACCGCGGCCGCGCCATCGGCTACGAGGGCAACTACTCCACGTACCTGGAGAAGAAGCAGGCCCGCCTCAAGGTCGAGGGCCAGAAGGACGCCAAGCGCCAGAAGCGCCTCAAGGAAGAGCTGGAGTGGGTCCGCTCCAACGCCAAGGGGCGCCAGGCCAAGTCCAAGTCCCGGCTGACCCGTTACGAGGAGATGGCCGCCGAGGCCGAGAAGACCCGGAAGCTGGACTTCGAGGAGATCCAGATCCCGCCGGGCCCGCGCCTGGGCAACGTCGTGGTCGAGGTGGAGAACCTCTCCAAGGCGTTCGGCGAGAAGGTCCTCATCGACGACCTCTCGTTCACCCTGCCGCGCAACGGCATCGTCGGCGTCATCGGCCCCAACGGCGCCGGCAAGACCACGCTCTTCAAGATGATCCAGGGCCTGGAGACCGCCGACGCGGGCAAGATCAAGGTCGGCGACACCGTCAAGATCTCCTACGTCGACCAGAGCCGCGCCAACATCGATCCCAAGAAGACGCTGTGGGCGGTCGTCTCCGACGAGCTGGACTACATCAACGTCGGCCAGGTCGAAATGCCGTCCCGCGCCTACGTCTCCGCCTTCGGCTTCAAGGGCCCGGACCAGCAGAAGCCCGCCGGGGTGCTCTCCGGTGGTGAGCGCAACCGCCTCAACCTCGCGCTCACCCTCAAGCAGGGCGGCAACCTGCTGCTCCTCGACGAGCCGACCAACGACCTCGACGTCGAGACCCTGTCCTCCCTGGAGAACGCGCTGCTCGACTTCCCGGGCTGCGCCGTGGTCGTCTCCCACGACCGCTGGTTCCTCGACCGCGTCGCCACCCACATCCTGGCGTACGAGGGCGAATCCAAGTGGTTCTGGTTCGAGGGCAACTTCGAGTCGTACGAGAAGAACAAGATCGAGCGGCTCGGCCCGGACGCCGCCCGTCCGCACCGCGCCACCTACAAGAAGCTCACCCGGGGCTGAGGGGATGGCCCGGCACATCTACTCCTGCCCCCTGCGCTGGTTCGACATGGACGCGTTCGGCCATGTCAACAACGTGGTCTTCCTCCGCTATCTGGAGGAGGCGCGCGTCGACTTCATGTGGCGGCTGGCGCCGGGGAACGGGAGTGACGCGTTCACCGGCGGGGTGGTCGTGGCGCGGCACGAGATCGACTATCTGAGGCCCCTCGTCCACCGGCACACGCCGGTGACCATCGAGACCTGGGTGAAGGAGATCCGCGCCGCGTCCATCGACCTGTGCTACGAGGTCAAGGACGAGGAGACCGTGTACGTGCGGGCCGCCACCCGCATCGTCCCCTTCGACCTCGAAGCGGGCCGGCCGCGCCGCGTCACGTCCGAGGAGGAGAGCTTCCTCACCGACTACCTGGAGCCCGAGCCGGGCACCCGGGAGGCGGCCGGGAAGGGCGCCGGGAAGTCCGCCGAGGGGGCCGTCACCGTATGACGGCCTTCCGGCACGAGCTGCACTTCGCCGACGCCGGGGAGGCGGCCGACCTCGCCGCCTTCCTGGCCCGGCTGATCCACTACGACCGCGCCGCCGCCGTCCGGCTCCAGGCGGGCGGCGGGGTGCTGGCCGTCTTCGGCCGCCCGCCGTCCTTCGAGGTCCTGGCCATCCGTACGGCACGGCTGGAAGCCGTCGTCACCGCGGGCGCCACGGACGCCGGTGACCCCGGCGGGCCGGGGGCGCTGGACACCACCGTCTCGGCCGGTCAGTTCGCCGACGCACTGGACGCGGCGGGCTCCGGCACCACGACGGCGTCCGATGGGCTCACCGTCGCCGTTCCGGAGGCCGTCACCGGCCCGCCCTGGGCCGGGTTGCTGCCGCCGCGCGGCGGCTGGCGCCGGGTGCCGGGGCTGCCCGGCACGGACGAGGTGCGCGCGGCGGTCGCGGCCGCGGTCGCCGAGTTCCGGGCCCGCGACGAGGCGCTCCCCGAGGAGCACCGTACGCGCGCCGAGCGCGACCGCATCGGCCACGAGATCTGGTCCCGCACCCTCGGGGACACCGGGCTGCCGCTGCGCGCCGTGCACGCCGCCCAGTCGCTGGGCTTCCTGCGCCCCGCGCGGGCGGGTGCGCCCGCCGCCACCGGCTCCCGTGGTGCCACCGCCCTCGCCCCGCAGACCGAGCCGCTCGGGCTGCTCGCCGCGGGCGGCTGGCTGCGGCTGCGCACCCCGTACGGCTCGATCGCGGTGCGTACGTCGGGGCTGTCCGGGCTGTCCGTGACGCCCGCCTAGTAGGGGGTGTCTCGCCGATCATGCCGGGCTCGCGACGCCGCTGTGACATCAGCCGCTGCCGCGGCGGGCGGCACCTCGCGGCCCCGCGCTCGTCGCTCCCCAGCTACCGCTGGGCGGTGCCCCCTCGCGCCGACAAGACACCCCCTAGGGGCCCTGGGCGGGCTCAGCCCTCCGTGTTGACCATGGAGGCGGCCGCGTAGGTGAGGTAGTTCCACAGCTGGCGCTCCAGGTCGGGCGCCAGCTCCAGCTCGTCGACCGCGTCCCGCATGTGCTTCAGCCAGGCGTCATGGGCCGCCCGGTTCACGGTGAACGGCGCGTGGCGCATGCGCAGCCGCGGATGGCCGCGGTTGTCGCTGTAGGTGCGGGGCCCGCCCCAGTACTGCATGAGGAAGAGCACCAGCCGCTCCTCCGCCGGGCCCAGATCGTCCTCGGGATACATCGGCCGGAGCAGCGGGTCCTCCGCGACTCCCTGGTAGAAGCGTCGGACCAGGCGCCGGAAGGTCTGTTCGCCGCCGACCAGCTCGTAGAAGGTCTGCTCCTGAAGTGTGCCGCGCGGAATGTCTTTCACGCCTCCATGCTCTCAGACCACCCGGCCTGGGTAAGGGGGCGTAGGCCCCGCCCGCACAAGGGGCCCGCCCGGCGGACGGAGGTAGCGGGGCGGAGGCGCGCGCAGGACAGTGGAGGCATGGGCGGCGCGGGCGTGACGGAGACGGGCGGTGGGCGCGGACGGACGGGCGACCGGCCCGATCGTCACGCCGAGGCGGCCGCCGTGGCACGGGCCGGGCTCGTCCGGGAGATGACGGCGGGCGGCGGGCTCACCGATCCGCGGTGGCGGGCGGCGTTCGAGGAGGTGCCGCGCCATCTGTTCGTGCCGTATTACTACGAGGCGGGCGGGGTGGACGACGAGGGCGGGGCAGCGCTCACCACCCGGCTGTGGCGGGACGACCGGAACCCGCTGCGCCGGGCCCGCTGGCTGGCCGGGGCCTACGCCGACGCGCCCCTGGCGACGCGGGTGCGCAACGGCGAGCTGATCTCCTCCAGCAGCCAGCCGTCCCTGATGGCGCGGATGCTCGACGCGCTGCGGGTGCGGGACGGGGACCGGGTGCTGGAGATCGGCACGGGCACCGGCTACAACGCGGCGCTGCTCGCCCATCGGCTCGGCGACGCCCGGGTGACGACCGTCGACCTCGACCCGGAGATCACCGAGGCCGCCCGCAGACATCTCGCCGCGGCCGGATTCCGCCCGGCCGTCATCACCGGTGACGGGGCGCGCGGCTGTCCCGCGCGTGCCCCCTACGACCGGATCATCGCGACGTGTGCCCTGCCGTCCATGCCGTCCGCGTGGCTCGGGCAGTGCCGGCCCGGGGCGCTGGTGCTGATGCCGCTGGCCACCGGTCTGCTCGTGCTGCGGGTCCACGACGCCCGGCATGCGGAGGGCCGGTTTCTGGTCACTCCCGCGTACTTCGTTCCGCTGCGCGGCAGCGGACCGCCGCGTCCCGTCCCCACGCACGGGCTGCCGTCGTGGCCGCTGCTGGACGATTCGTTCCGCTTTCTGCTGAACCTGGCCGCGGACCGGCTGGAGCCGGTCGAGGCGCTGGCGCTGTGGGAGCACGAGGGGCGCCCGGGGCGCGAGCGCTACGGGGTCACGGTGCGGGGCGAGCGCCAGTGGGCCTGGCTGGACGACGCGGAGGGCACGTACGCCTGGCCGCTGGGCGCGGAACCTACCTGATCAGGCCCGGAGCCGCGGCCGGGCCGGGGCGAGATGCCCCGGCCCGCGAGCCTCAGCCGCGGCGGACGGTGATCGTCGTCCAGGCGCCGACGTGCACCCGGTCGCCGTCCTGGAGCGGTACCGGCACATACGGCTGGATCGGCTCCTCGCCGCCGTTGATCGTCGTGCCGTTCGTCGAGTCCTGGTCGACGACCGCCCAGCCGCCGTCCGGCTGCTGGACGAGGACCGCGTGCTGGTGCGAGACGCCCGGGTCCTCGGGCGCGCGCCCGAGGTCGATGTCCGGGGCCTCGCCCGTGCTGTGGCGGCGGCGGCCGATGGTGATCTGCTGGCCGTTGAGCGGCAGTTGCTGCTCGGGGGAGTACGCCGGGAGGTTCAGCCCGGCGGCCTCCGGGCCGCTGCGGTGCATCATCGCCGTGAAGTAGTCACGGTCCGGCGCGACGACCGCCGTCCAGGGCCCGGGCCCGGCCGGGGGCGGCGGCGTGTGCCCGCCGCCCTGTCCGTACGGGCCGGGCGGCGGGGGCGCGCCGGGGCCCGGGTACGCCTCGTTGCCGTACGACGGGGCCGGGGGCGCGGGCGGCTGCGGTGCCTGGGGGTAGCCGTACCCGTAGCCCTGCTGCTGCGGCGGGGCCGGAGCGGGCGGTGGCGGCGGGGCGGCGCCCGCGGACGCCTGCGGCGGCGCCAGCGGCCAGTCGTCCTCCCCGCCGCCGAAGGCCGGGCCGGAGGACTGGTGCGGCTCCGACGGGGACAGCGGCTCGGCCGGGCGGTTGATCTGGGACGGGCGCGATGCCTGGTAGTCGCCGCCGTGCGTCTGGTGCGGCGGCTGCTGGCCGTGCGGCGGCAGCGGCTGCCCCTGCGACGGCGGTCCCTGGTGTCCCAGCGGCGGCTGCCCGTGCGGCTGCGGCGGCCCGGGCGGCGGCGGGAAGCCGCCCTGTCCGGGGGGCGGCGGGGCGTACGAGGTGGGCTGCTGCGTCAGGAAGTTGTAGCGGCACTCCTCGCAGAAGGGCGCCTGCGCCTCACGCGGCGTACGGCACTGCGGGCACACCTCCGGCTGGTAGCCGCCCTCCGGCTGCGGCGGGGCCGGGTAGCCGTAACCGGACGAGGGCGCGCCGGGCGGGGGCGCGCCGGGCGGGGGCGGCGGGCCGCCCGGGGCCGGGCCGCCGTAGCCGCCGGGGCCGGGCGCCCCCGGGCCGCCCGGCATCGGAGGGGGTGGCGGGGGCGGCGGCATCTGGCCGGAGGGCATGGGTGTCCCCGACATCCGGTGGCCACACACCTCGCACCAGTCGTCGGCCGCCGATTGGTGGCCGTTAGGGCAGGTCGGCATGTCGGTGATCCCCCTCTTGTGCCGTTCTAGGCATTTCTGCCGTAACGTGATCTTTTCGTGCTACTTCTTGACGCGAACTGTCTTGGTAGAGCGTGTTTCGAGTGTCATCTCGTCCGCCTCCGCAACCTTCGCTTTCAGTCGCACAGTACCTGCCGCCGCGTCGACGACGTCCACCACCTTCGCAAGCAGTTTCGCCGTGTCCTTGTTCCCCGAGACGTTCGCCAGCTGTACGGCCCTTCCCAGCTTGGCGGTCGCTCCATCGACATCGCCGGACTTACGCGCATCCATGCCCTGTTGGATGACCTGTGCCAGTTCGGCCTGCCCCGTGTAGTGCGCGACCTGCGGATTCATCGAGGTGGAGGCGGTCATGTCGGTCGTCCACACGGCCCGGACGAGCCCCTGGGACAGCGGGGTCGGAGGGCCCTGGCCGTCCGGCTGCGGCAGGACGAGGGAGACCCGGGCCGCGAGCATTTCCTGGCCGATTTCCGCCGCCGGGACCCGCAGGCACACGTGATAATCGCGTGATTCGTCCCCCCATGACCCCGTCGGGTAGTCACCGGAGCGCGGTCCGGCCTCGGCGCGCCGATCGGTCAGGTCCTCGACCGTGGGTGCGACCTGTTTCACAAACACCACCTCGGCGCCCACCGGGGTCCACAGCCTCAGATGGACGTCCGCGACCTCCTTCCGCATGGCCGTCGCCATCATCTGCGTGAAGTCCGCGGAGAGTTCGGCCGGATTCGCCACGATATCGGCCGTTCCGAGCAGGGCGGAGGCGATCCCGGTGACCTCCTTGACCTCCCAGTCGGTGCCGACCCCGCGGGCGTCGCAGGTGAAACGGCCCGCGCAGGC
Organism: Streptomyces sp. BRA346; assembly: GCF_052851135.1. Lineage (NCBI taxonomy): Bacteria > Bacillati > Actinomycetota > Actinomycetes > Kitasatosporales > Streptomycetaceae > Streptomyces > Streptomyces sp. BRA346. The sequence goes on from NZ_JAIWIH010000038.1 coordinate 51,959, forward strand.
GTCGAGCGCGGCCCGCAGCTCCTCCGGCGTCTCGTGCTCGTTGCGGCCGTCGGTCAGCAGGATGCCGTGCCGGATCGAGACGTCCGCGGTGCCCAGCAGCCGGTCGGCGAGCCTCAGCCAGGTGCCGATCGCCGTGCCGCCGGCCGCGCCGAGCCGCCGCAGCGCGTCCTTCGCCTCGGCGCGGGTGACCGGGTCCGCGGTCGCCAGCCGCCCGTTGCCCGGAAACACCTCGACCGCCTTGTGGGTGCCCGCGATCACCGCGAAGGCGACCCCGTCGCGCACCGTGTCGATCGCGGCGGCGGTCGCGTCCCGGGCATTGCGCATCTTCGTCGGCGGATAGTCCATGGAGCCGGAGCAGTCCACCATGATCACCACGGCCGCGTCGGCCGTGCCGCCGGCCGTGGCGTACCGGCCGGGGGAGGCGACGGGAGCGGGGATCGGCATCCCTCCGGTCGTCCCGCCGCCGGTCGAGGTGACCGTGACGATCGCGTTGACCTCACGGCCTCCCTCCGGGAGGTACTCGTTCTGATAGACGTCGACCGAGAACCGTGGCGCTTGGGACTTGGAGAAATTGGCCATCTGATCCGCTCCTTGGCGCTCCACAGGGACGTATATCGCGTCGTGCCGCGAGAGCGTGGGCGGAGTGATGGCGTCCGGCGCCGCTCCCCCCGGGCCGGAGCCCGTCCCCCTCGGGCCGTCAGGCGGATCCTGCCCCTCCCGGCGGGGCGGGGAACGGCACCACGGCCACTGTTACGTTGTCGTGGCCCCCGCCGTTGAGGGCGTGGCCCACCAGGACCCGCGCGCTCTGGAGCGGCCTGCCCCGGGCGTCCGGCGGCACCGCGCGGGCCATCTCCTCCGCCGACTCGGCGTAGTTCCACAGCCCGTCGGTGCACACCACCACGACCCCCGGCCGGTCGGGCTTGAACGAGGCGGTGTGCGGCTCCAGTTCGTAGGCGTCCGCGCCGAGCCAGCCGGTGATGGCGTGCGCCCGCTCGTCCGCGTACGCCTCGGCCTCCGACATCAGCCCCGCCGCCACCATCTGGGCCGCCCACGAGTCGTCCTCGGTGAGCCGGGCGGGCCGGGTCGTCCGGTCGTCGGGCACCCAGTAGACGCGGCTGTCGCCGATCCAGCCGACGGTGAGCAGGTCGCCGGTGACCACGGCGCTGACGATGGTGCAGGCCGGAGCGTTCTGCTGGCGCTGCTGGGGCTCCTCGAGCGGGCCCGGCGCGCCGGTCTCCAGGGCGAGCGCGGTGACCGCGTCGGCCGCGGCCACGATCGCCTCGTTCATGGCCTGTTGGGGGTGGGCGCCGCGGGGGAGCGCGGTCAGCAGCGACTCCTCCGCCGCGTGCGCGGCCGCGGCCGACGCGTCATCGGGCCGGGTGGCCGAGGAGACCCCGTCGCAGACCACCGCGACGACGGCCGGTGAGCCGTCCGGGAGGGCGGCGGTGGCCACGGAGAACGCGTCCTCGTTGCGGTGGTGGCGCAGCCCGCGGTCACTTGCCGCGGCGACCCCCGCCAACTCCCGCTCCATATGGTCGCGCTCACGCGCCTGGGCGTGGCCGCAGTGCTCGCAGTATCCGTCCCTGTCGATGGTGCCCTCCTGGCACGCGGCGCACCGGGGGCGGCTGTTGCCGCCGGGCAGCCGGGGGTCCGCCCCGGTGCCGGTGCCCGCGCTCGATGCCGTGCCTGTACTGGTGTGCGTCCGAGTGTGCGGGTCCGTGCCGACGGGTGGGCCGGCGGGGGTGGTCGGTGGGGCGCCGGGCGCCGCCGGGCCCGGCGGGGACGGGGCGTCGAGCGCCGCCGCGGTCCGCGGGTCGGCCACCGGGGGCGGTGCCGGGGCCGCCAGCCGGTAGTCCTCCGGCTCCTGCCGGGCGGACGGCACGGCCGCCGACAAGTCGGCCCCGCACCCGCCACAGTAATTGTCTCCCGCCTCCAGCGGCTCTGCACAGGTCGGGCAGGCTGACAGCTGGGGCAGCTGTGGCATCTGCGACATCGATCACACCCACGTTTTGGGGCGGTAGCGGTTGGCCCGCTCCACCAGTTCGATCCTTTCCTCGCCGCGCTGCGCGAGCCTGGCGAGTATCCGGTACGAGCGCTCCAGTCCGAACCGCAGCCCGCGCTCGTCCAGGCTGCTGCCGAGCAGCGGCGGCCGGGTCTGGCCCGGCGGCGCGCCGCTGCTGCCGGACAGTACCCAATCCAGCGCACTGCCCAGGACTTCCGTACACAGCCGCTCGCGCCGCACCGCGTCGAGGCCCAACTCGCCCAGCGACTCCACTTGGAGGGCGGCCGCCGTCAGATCGGCCAGCAGCGCTTCCCGCGCTGCCCGCTGGCGCAGCCGGGCCCGCACCGCGGCGACCCGGGCCGCCGTGTAGTGGATCGACGATTCCGCGATCGACTCCAGCACCCGCACCGCGTCCGCCCGGTCCCCGGAACACAGCCGGACCCGGGCCAGCCCGAAGGCGGCGCTGACGAAGCTCGGATCGGTCGTCCAGACGAGCCGGTAGTACTCCGCCGCGTTGTCCAACTGGCCCAGCACCTCGGCGCAGACGCCGAGCGCCAGCTTCGGCGCGGGCTCCCCGGGGAACGCGTCGTAGACGGCGTCGAACGACAGCGCGGCCGTCTCGTGGTCGCCGGTGGCCAGCGCGTGCACCCCCCGGTACCAGACGATCCGCCAGTCGTCGCGGTGCGCGGCCTCCAGACCGGTCAGCGCGACACCCGCCTCCTGCGCCTGGCCCAGCTCCAGCAGGGCGCGCACCCGGCGCAGCCGCAGCTCGGGCGAGTCGACGGGCGCGGTGCGCAGCGCCGCGCCGACCTCGGCGGGCGGGGCGGACAGCAACCCGGCCAGGAAACCGGCGTTGGGATCGGAGGAATCCACCAGCGGCACGGGCAGGGCGAGGGCGGTGGCCCGGGTGTCCAGCGGTGCGATGGCGGGCAGCGGCAAGGCCAGCGGGCCCTGCGGCGGCGCGGACGGGCCCTGCGGCGGTACGGAACCGCCCGGCGGCCCGCCCCGGTCCGTGGTCCGCCCGCCCAGCAGGGACGCATCCTGGCCCTGCTCGGCGAACAACGCCGTGTCCACCACCCGGGTCTCCGGCCCGAAGAGGGTCGACAGCGCGGGCCGGGGCCGCCCGGTCTGGAGCGCCACGGCCTCCCGCAGCACCCCGGTCAGCTGGTCGGACATCTCCTGCGCGGAGGAGAACCGGCGCCCCGGGTCGGGGTCGGTGGCCCGCACCAGCAGCCGGTAGAACGACTCGTACCGCCGGAAGACCTCGATGTGCTCGGGGTCCGGGAGGCTGTCCACGAAGACGTTCGTATAGCCCTGGAAGTCGAAGGTGAGCACCGCGAGCGTGCGCGCCACCGTGTACAGGTCGGAGGCGACCGAGGGCCCCTGCTCCGCGACCTCCGGGGCCTGGTAGCCCACCGTGCCGTAGATCGCGCTGTCCTCGTCGTCCACCCGCCGGACCGCGCCCATGTCGATGAGCTTGAGCTGGTCCTGCTGCTGTATGGCGTTGTCGACCTTGAAGTCGCAGTAGAGCAGATTGCGGCTGTGCAGATGACCGAGGGCCTCCAGCGCCTCGATCCCGTACGCGCACGCCTGCTCGACCGGCAGCGGATCGCGCCTCCCGTCCGGGGTGCGCCGGGCGTTGGCGATGTCCTTGAGGGACTTGCCGCCGACGTACTCCATGACGATGTAGCCGTCGAGACTGCCCGTGTTCTGGTCGAGGTGCTCGACGAAGTTGTAGATCCGGACGATGTTGGAGTGCTCGATCTCGGCGAGGAAGCGGCGCTCGGACACGGCGGCCGCCAGCGCCTCCTCGTCGCCCGTGTCCAGCAGGCCCTTGAGCACCACCCAGCGGTCCGACACCGCACGGTCGATGGCCAGATAGACCCAGCCCAGCCCGCCGTGCGCCAGACAGCCCGCCACCTCGTACTGCCCGTGCACGATGTCGCCGGGGCCGAGCTTCGGCACGAACGAGTAGGGGTGACCGCACTTGGTGCAGAAGCCCTCGGTGCGGCCCGGCCGGTCGCCGCGGGAGCGGCCCACCGGCGCCCCGCAGTCGCCCCGGCTACAGAACCGCTTCCGCTCCGGCACCTCGGGGTTGGCCAGCACCGCCGTACGCGGATCGGGGCGCGGCACCTCCGGGACGCTGACCAGGCCCGCACCCAGCGCGTTCCGCCCCGAGGCGGTCGAGGACGAGCCGGAGCCGCGCACCGACACCGAACGCGAGGAGCGTCCGGAGGAGGAGCGGGTCAGCCGCCCGGACACCGAACGCCGGGACGACGACGAACGGGACGGGCGGGACGCGCGCGAGGAGCGGGACGACGAGCCATGGCCCCCGCCGCCCGCGACCCCGGTGGGCGGCGAACTCACCATGCCCTGCGGGGAGACCACCGGGGCCATCCCGCAGGTGCCGCAGTACAGCTCGCCGCCGCCCACGTCCTCGTACGTCCCGCCGCACTCACGCCGCTGGCAGGTGACGACGTCACTCATAGCGCTCCCCCTCGCTGCCGCGATCGGCGGCACCGTGACCGGCGGGATCCTGCTGCCGGGGCGCCAACGCCTCGGCAGCCGCCCGCTGATAGCGCAGCACCGCCTCCTCGGCGGCGCGCAGATCGCACGGGGCGCTCCACAGCATCCGGCGCGCCACGTCGTACCGCTCCACGAGGAACGGGTCCTCCGCCATACCGTGCCGGGCGACCTTCGCCTTGTACGCGTCCAGCCGTCCGCGCAGCTCGGCGCGGACCGCGAGCGGCGCGGTCACCGCCGTCAACGACTCGCGGGCGCGCAGCAGTTCGTCGTCGGCGCGCTGCTCCAGGCTCTCCAGCAGCGGGGAGAGCCGGTGCCACTGGGAGCGCCGGCGGTAGTCGGCGGCCGTGACCAGCTGCTCGTGCAGGGCGGTCGGCGGGCCGCTGACCGCGGGCACCTCGGACGCCGCGATCTTCGCCAGCACCTCCCCGCGCGCCTGCCGGGCCTCGGCGAGGGTGCGATCGGCGCGGGACAGCACGTCGCGCAGCCGCATCAGACGCCGCTCCGCGTCCTGCCGGACGTCCAGGACGGCCTCGATCTCGCGCCGTACGTCGTCCAGGGCGCGGGCGGCGCGGTCGTAGCGCACGGTGTCGGGACTGCCGCCGCCGGGCGCCGAACTCCCGGCGGCCGGTTTCCAGAAGGCGAGCGGATCGGAGACCACCTCGGCGCGCAGCGCGGTCAGCTCCGCGGTGATCTGCTCCAGATCGTCGCCCGAGGGGTGCTCACCGGGCCGCACCCCGACCGAGTGGGCGAGCGAACGGGTGCGGTGCAGCTCGGCGGAGAGCATGTCGATCCGGGCGGGCAACGCGGACCACACGGCGTCGGCCGTGACGATGACGTCCAGCGCCTCGGCATACCAGCGGTTCATCCGGTCGACCAGAAGGTCCAGGCTCAACTGCTCGCTGAGCAGCGGCGATCCGGTGAGCGTGGCGGTGCTGGGCAGGGTGATCCCGGGGCCGCGCAGCAGCTCGGTCAGCTCGGCCAGCTCGCCCGGGGTGGACCAGCGGTGCCGGGAGCGCACCTCGCGGGCGCGCCGGAGGGCGTCCGTGTACGCGTCGAAATAGCTCCACAGCAGCGAGATGGCCTGTTCGGTGGTGGCCCACCGCTCCTTGGTGACGCCCGTCAGCTCGGCGCCTTCGAGCAGCCTTCTGCCCGCGTGGTCCTGGAGGGCGAGCAGTGACGTCTCGATCGCCTCGTGCTCGGCGCCGAGCCTCGCCAGCGCACGGTCCACCTCTTCGCGGCCCATGGCCGGCCCCTCGGGTGTCCCCGCGGAGCCGGGGAAGGGTCCCGGGACCCCCATCGATCACCTCTCCGAGTCCGTGTCCGTATCCGTCAGGCGTGATCCGTCTGCTGCGACATCCCTACGCGTATGAACCGGGCGCTAATCCTGGCCGGTTCGTGATCCTCCGCTCCTCGACGCTCCTCCTGGTTCTTGGCCCCCTGGTTCTTGGCCCCCTAGTTCTTGTACAGGGGATCCGGAGGTGCCGGGTTCCGCTGCGTCCTGCCGAAATCGTCCGCGAGCCAGGTGCGGTAGGCGCGCTGCCAGGGGCTGTCGGCGCCGCCTCTGCGGTAGTCCTCCAGGACCTGGTTGACCCGGCGTACCAGGTCGTCGTCGTTCTTGTTCATCGCCACGCCGTACAGCTCATCGGTGAATCGTGGGCCGACCAGCTTGACGGAGGGGTCCTGGGCGGCCTGGCCCGCCGCCAGCGCGTTGTCCGTGATCACCGCGTCCACCTGCCCCATCTGTAGCCTGACCAGGCAGTCCAGCTGGTTGGGAACGGGCTTCACCTTGATCGCGCCCAGCGCCTCGGCGCCCTTGTCCGGCTCGTCGAGCACGGCCTCGGCGGTCGAACCCTGGGCCGTGCAGACCCTCTTGCCGCGCAGGGTCGTGTTGTAGCCGGTGATGGACGAGTCGTCGGGGACCAGCACCTGCTGTCCGGCCTGGAAGTAGGCGGTGGAGAAGGCCACGTCCTTGATCCGGTCGCAGTTGATGGTCATCGTGCGCACCACGATGTCCACCTTGCCCTGCTGGAGGGCCTTGATGCGCTGACTGGTCGGAATGGTGCGGTAGATGACCGCGTCCGGATCGCCGAAGATGTCCTTGGCGATCGCGCGCACGAGGTCGATGTCGAACCCGGTCAGTTCGCCGGTGGCCGGGTCGCGATAGCCCCAGCGGTAGCTGTTCTGGTCGACGCCCGCGATCAGCTTGCCGACCTTGTGCCCGTGGATCTTCCGTTCCTTGATCCGCTTGATGGCCGGTCCGCTCGCGCTCGACGGCCGCAGGCTCGCCTCCGGCTTCTCGCAGTCCTCCGCCGCCGCCTCGGAACCGGCGCCCAGGGGGTGCGGGCCCGGGCGGGACCGCTGAGGCGCCTGGGACGGGCGGGTGTCGTCCCCGCCGTCCACCAGCGCGGGCCCCACGAGGGCCGTGGTCACTCCGAGGGCGCACACCACCGCGGCGAGGCCCGATCGCAGTCGTGCCGATCGCATCCGCCCCGATCGCAGTCGTGCCGGTCGCGGCCGTGCCGGTCGTGTCCGCGTCGCTCGCATGTCTCCGCCCCCCATCGCCGTCACCGGTACTCCGACAGCCTGCGGCCTATGCCCAGAACGGCGCCCGCCGCGCCCAGCACCGCCAGCACCCCGGCCCCGACCGCCATCCCGGTGAACGCCCCGCGCCCGCTGTCGGCGGCCTGCTGGAACTGCCGCTGCTCATGGCCCAGCGCCTCCGCCAGCTCGTCGTCCACCCGGTCGAAGGACTCACCGGTGCTGTCCTTGGTGCCGATGACCTTCTCCAGCGCGTCCTTGTAGTCGCCCGCGTCATCGGCGCTGCGGGCCGCCTTGTGGCGGTCCTGCCAGGCGCGGACCGCCGTGGCGGCCGCCTCCACCGGCTCCCGGCCCCCGCCGTCGTCGGCGAGGTCGTCCGCCCGGTCCAGCAGGCTGCCCTCGGCGGGGCGGTCACCGGACCCGCCGCCGACGAGCCCGGCCATCCGGGAGGCGTAGCTGACCTCGTAGGCGTCCTTGCCTTTGTTGGCGCCGTCCTTGTCGACGACGACCGCGCCACGCGCGACCAGCGTCAGGTTCTCGTCGGCGCGGGCCCGCAGCGAGGCGATCCGCGCCTCGTTGAGCACCCGCAGGGACTTCGCCCCGCGGTCGTCGGACTCGTTCAGGTCGGCGCGGGCGATGGCATGGCCGACCACCAGCCACACCAGCACCACCGTGGCGGCGGCGGACGCGCCCAGCAGCCCGTGGTTGAACACCCGGTTGGTCCGCCGGTAGTTGCGGCGCTGGGCCCAGCCCAGGGCGGCCAGCGCGACCACACCCAGCCCTATCGCCACCCAGGGCCAGGACTTCGCGTCCCCGTAGTCGTCGCCGAGGCGGGCGGTCTCCGCCTCGTACAGCCGGTCGGCGGCGGGCAGCAGCCGGGTGCGCATCGTGTCGTTCGCATACCGCAGATACGCGCCGCCCAGCGGCAGGCCCTGGCGGTTGTTGGCGCGCGCGGACTCGACCAGCCCCGTGTAGACCGGAAGCAGTTGGCTGATCTTCCGTATCTCGGCGCGTGCCGAGGCCGACCCCTCGGTGTTCGCCGCGGCCCGCACCAGCAGCTCGGACGCCGTGTCGATGTCCCGCTCATAGCGCGTGCGCACCGCGGCGGGCTCCTGACCGCCCGCCAGGAAGCCGCTCGCCGCCGTGGTGTCCGCGTCGGCCAGCGAGCGGTAGATCCGCGCGGCGTCCGCGCTCAGCGGCTGGCTGTGCTCGGCCACCGCGTCGGCCGCGGTCTGCCGGTCGGAGACCTGCCAGGCCGTCACCGCCCCGAACGCCACCACCAGCGCGGCCAGCACGGCTCCGATGATCCGCAGCCGCCCGGGCTCGGTCGTGGCCGCTGACCGCAACCGGTCCAGGCCCTCCCGCCACGCGGTCCGCGGCGGGGCCGCAGGCGCGGGCGGCGGCGCTGGTCTGCCGGTGGTCGACAGAGATGACACAAGACCTCCCCCTTGGTCCGGACCCCACGGTCACTGTCCGCAGAAGTATGGACCGCGCCCCCCGGCCAGGTCACCGGTCTTGCCTGGATCTTGCTCGGACCGCGATCTTCCCTCCCCACTGTGATTACGCTCGGGAGGGACTCCCGGTTCCCATTTCGTCACCGTCAGTTTCCGTGACGCCCGTTCGCGCACGCTGCGTGGACACCCCCCAGGCCCCGTCGTAGTGCGCCCGCAGCCGGGCGTACGCCGCCGGTGGCGCGCCGGTGCGGTCCAGGCCGAGCAGCGCCGCACCCAGCACGGGCGGGACCGTGACGAGCCGGGGCGCGGCCTTCGGGGCGCGCTCGGCGAGGCGTTCGCGGACCCGGTCGTCCAGCTGCGGGTGCCGGGCCGCGAGCACCCCGCCGCCCAGGACCACCGGCGTCTCCTCGGCCAGCAGGTCCAGCCGGGTCAGCGCGACGGTGGCCATCGTGACCACCTCCTCCGCCTGGCGGTCGACGATCGCGCGCGCGACCGCGTCGCCGCCCGCGGCCACGGCGAAGAGCACCGGCGTCAGCGCGTAGCGGTGGGACGGCTCCAGCCGCCCCAGATGGACGGCCTCGATCAGCTCGTACATCGTGGTCAGGCCGAAGTGCGCGGGGAGGGCGCGGGCCAGCTCGGTCGGCTCGCCCCGGCCGTCCTCCGCGCGCGCAGCCCACCACAGCGCCTCCTCCGACAGGAAGCCCCCGCCGCCCCAGTCGCCGGAGAGCCGCCCGATGGCGGGGAAGCGGGCGGTGCGCCCGCCGTGGCCAAGACCGGCGCAGTTGATGCCCGCGCCGCAGACGACGGCGACACCGGTCGGCTCGCCGTCGTCCGCGACCCCGGCGCGCAGCAGCGCGAAGATGTCGTTGGCGACCGTGACGGTGTCACCCCAGCCGTGGCCGGTCAGCGCCTCCGTCAGCGCCTCCTCCTCGCTCGGCAGATCGGCGTTGGCCAGGCACGCGGAGACGTGCCCGACCCGCGGCGGACCGGAGCCCCCGGCCCGCCGTGCCGCCTCCTCCACCAGCCGCGCCAGCCCGCCGACGGCCCGCTCGGTGCCCACGACGGGCGGCCGGAAACCGCCGCCGCGGGCCGTGCCGAGCACGGTTCCGTCCGGGCCGACCAGCGCGACATCGGTCTTGCTGTTGCCCGCGTCGATCGCCAGCACGGACGGCCCCGGTGCGGCGGAGGAGGGGGAGGCCGGTGCGGAACCGGCCGGTTCGGACTGCGTCAGGCCCACGCCAGGTGCTCCCGGTTGTGCGCGATCAGGTCGTCGGTCAGCTTCTCGGCGCAGTCGATCTGGCCGATGAGGGGGTGGGAGAGCAGCGCCTGGAAGACGCGCTCCCGCCCGCCCTTCAACGCTGCCTCCAGCGCCAGCCGTTCGTACGCCGTGACATGGGCGACCAACCCGGCGTACAGCGGTTCCAGGGGGCGTACCGGGAGCGGCTTCGCGCCGGTCGCGTCCACGGCCGCCGGGACCTCGATCACCGCGTCGTCGGGCAGGAAGGGCAGGGTGCCGTCGTTGAACGCGTTGACGATGCGCACCTCCCCGCTGTCGCGCAGCAGCGACGAGGTCAGATCGACCGCCGCCTCCGAGTAGAACGCGCCGCCGCGGCGGCTCAGCAGCTCCGGCTTCTCGTCCAGCGCCGGGTCGCCGTACATCTCCAGCAGCTCGCGCTCGATCGCCGCGACCTCCGCCGCCCGCGACGGCTTGGTGCGCAGCTCCCGCACGACGGCGTCGTGCTGGTAGTAGTAGCGCAGGTAGTACGACGGGACGACGCCCAGCCGGTCCACCAGGTCGCGCGGCATCCGCAGGTCGTCGGCGATCGCGTCGCCGTGCTCGGCGAGCAGCTTGGGCAGTACGTCCTCGCCGTCCGGGCCGCCGACGCGCACCGCCCGCTCCCAGGTGAGGTGGTTGAGGCCGACGTGCTCCAGCGTCACCTCCCCGGGCGCCACGCCCAGCAGCTTCGCGAACTTCCGCTGGAAGCCGATGGCGACGTTGCACAGCCCCACGGCCCGGTGCCCGGCCGTCAGCAGCGCCCGGGTCACGATGCCCACCGGGTTGGTGAAGTCCACGATCCACGCGTCCGGGTTGCGGCGGCGCACCCGCTCCGCGATGTCCAGCACCACCGGGACGGTACGCAGCGCTTTGGCGAGCCCGCCCGCGCCGGTGGTCTCCTGGCCGACGCAGCCGCACTCCAGCGGCCAGGTCTCGTCCTGCTCGCGCGCGGCCTGGCCGCCGACGCGCAGCTGGAGCAGGACCGCGTCGGCGCCGTCCACGCCCGCGTCCAGGTCGTCGGTCCAGGAGATCTTCCCCGGATGGCCCTGCTTGGCGAAGATCCGGCGGGCGAGCCCGCCGACCAGCTCCAGCCGGTCCGTGGCCGGGTCGATGAGGACCAGCTCCTCCATCGGGAGCACGTCCCGCAACCGGGCGAACCCGTCGATGAGTTCGGGGGTGTAGGTGGACCCGCCCCCCACGACTGCGAGTTTCAACCCTTGACTCCTGTCAGTGTGACGCCTTCCACGAAGGCTTTCTGGGCGAAGAAGAAGACGATGATGACGGGGGCCATGACCAGCAGTGTCGCGGCCATCGTCAGGTTCCAGTTGACGCTGTGCGCGCTCTTGAAGCTCTCCAGCCCGTAGCTGAGCGTCCAAGCGCCCGGGTTCTGCGCGGCGTAGATCTGCGGGCCGAAGTAGTCGTTCCAGCAGTAGAAGAACTGGAAGAGCGCGACGGCCGCGATGCCCGGCTTGGCCATCGGAACGATGATGCGCAGCAGCGTGCGGAACTCCCCGCAGCCGTCGACCCGCGCCGACTCCAGGTATTCCCGCGGAATCGTCAGCAGGAACTGGCGCAGCAGGAAGATGGAGTACGCGTCACCGAACGCCATCGGAATGATCAGGGGCCACAGCGAGCCCGACAGATGGAACTGCTGGGCCCAGACCAGGTACATGGGCACCACGACGACCTGCGGCGGCAGCATCATCGTCGAAATGACGAGGATCATGGCGGTACGGCGGCCACGGAAGCGGAACTTGGCGAGCGCGTACGCGACGGGGATGGACGAGCAGAGCGTGAACAGGGTGCCGAGCACCGCGTACATCAGCGAATTGCGCCACCAGTCGAGGAAGCCGGGGGTCCGGAAGACCTCGGCGTAATTCGACCAGTGCCATTCGGTGGGCCACAGGGCGCCGCTCATCGCCTGGCTGTCGCTCATCACGGCGGTCAGGAAGACGAAGACGAACGGCAGCAGGAAGAAGAGCGCCGTGGCGATGGCGACGGTGTGCACGGCGATCCAGTGGAGCGCGGCGCGGCGGCGGGCTGACGGGGCGGGGGAGCGCCGGGCGCGGGGACGGACGGGCGCGGAGGGCGCGGTGAGGGTGGTGGTCGCGGTCATGGCGGACGGGTCCTCTCAGTCCTCGGCCGACAGCAGGCCGGCGCGCCGGCGCATCAGCAGTGTCGTCACTGCCATCGCGATCGCGAAGAGCACGAGCGAGAGCACGCAGGCGGCTCCGGTGTTGAAGTTCTGGAAGCCGAGCGAGTAGACGAGCTGCGGCACGGTGAGGGTGGAGTGGTCGGGATAGCCGGGCTGGATGACCGAACCGGGCCCGATGCTGACACCGGAGGCGAGCTTTCCGGCCACCAGCGCCTGGGTGTAGTACTGCATGGTCTGGACGACGCCCGTCACGACCGCGAACATCACGATCGGGGTGATCGACGGCCAGGTCACATAGCGGAACTTGTGGAGCGCCCCGGCGCCGTCCAGGTCGGCCGCCTCGTACTGGTCCTTCGGCACGTCCAGCAGCGCCGCCATGAAGATGACCATGAGGTCGCCGATGCCCCACAGGGACAGCAGGACGAGCGACGGCTTGGCCCACGCCGGATCGTTGAACCAGTTGGGGGCGGAGATCCCGATCGTCCCGAGGATGTCGTTCACCGGGCCGGTGCCGGGATTGAGCAGGAAGACGAAGGCGACGGTGGCCGCCACCGGGGGAGCCAGATACGGCAGGTAGAACGCGGTGCGGAAGAAACCGACCCCGGACTTGACCTTGGTGACCAGAAGGCCGATGCCGAGGCCGAAGACGACCCGCAGCGCGACCATCACCACGACCAGCCAGAGCGTGTTCCACAGCGCCGGGCCGAACAGCGGCATCTGCTCGAACACATACTGCCAGTTCCGCAGCCCCACGAAGGTCGGGGTCTCGATCTGGTTGTAGTGCATGAAGGAGAAATAGGCGGTGGCGACCAGCGGATAGCCGAAGAAGACGGTGAAGCCGACCAGCCAGGGGGAGAGGAAGCCGAGGGTGCGCAACCGCGCGCGCACGGCCTTGCGGCGCAGGGCGGGGGAGTTCATCACTGTGGCCATGTCGCGCTCCGTCAGTTCTGAGCCTGGAGATTGTCGGCGTCGATTTCCTTGTCGAGTTCCCTCAGGCCCTTGTCCAGATCGGGTTCCTTTCCTGCTTCGACGCCATAGGAGAAGTCCTGGAGGGAGACCACGTACTGTCCGCCGTTGATCGAGGCGGGCAGGGCGGTGCTGTATCGGTTCTGCGCGATGCCCAGGAAGGCGCGGAAGGTGGGGTCGGGATCGAGCTTGGGGGAGGCGAGGGCGGCCTTGGTGGACGGCACGTTGTGGATGGCGTTGGCGAAGGAGACGACCTGATCGGTATCGGCGGTCAGGAACTTCACCAGCTCCCACGCCGCGTTCTGGTGGGTGCTGCTGTGCCCGATGCCGATCACCGTTCCGGTGAGATAGCCCCGGCCGTAGGTCTCGGGCTGGTCGTCGGGTACCGGGAGGGGAGCGGTGCCCCACCTGAACTTGGCGCCCTTCATGAAGAGGCCGCGCCATTCGCCGTCCATGTGCATGGCCAGCTTGCCGGTGAGAAAGGCGTTCTGCGAGGACATCTCGTCACCGAAGGAGGTACGGAACTTCTCCAGCGGACCGTAACCGCCCTGACTGCGCACCAGGTCCCGGGTGGTGGCGAAGAAGTCCTTGGCGGCGTTGCCCTTCGCCAGCCGCGCCTTTCCGTCCTTGTCGAAGTAGGTCGGACCCCACTGGGCGAAGAGGCGGTCCGGGCTGTTCTGGTAGAGCCGGAAGTTCGGCATGAAGCCGACCCGCTCATAACCGCCGTTCTTGGTGCGCTTGGTCAGCTTGACGGCGTCCCGCTTCAGCTCCGACATGGTGCGCGGCGGCCGGGAGATCCCGGCTTCCTTGAACGCGTCCTTGTTGTAGTACATGCCGTACGCGTCGGCCAGCAGCGGCAGCGCGCACTGGTCGCCGTCATAGCTGGTGTAGTCCAGCAGCGTCTTGGGGAAGACCTTGTTCTTGTCCAGTCCGGTCTTCTTCATGAACGGATCGAGATCCGCCCACATCCCGGATGAGCAGTACTGTCCGACGTTGTTGGTGGTGAACGACGAGGCCACGTCCGGAGCGTCGTCCCCGCCGGCCCGCAGCGCCTGGTTCAAGGTGGCGTCGGTGACATTGCCGGTGGTCTTCACCTTGATGTTGGGGTGGAGTCTCTCGAACCGGGCGATGCTGGCATCAATCGCCTTGACCTCGTTCTTCTCCGACCAGCCGTGCCAGAACTTCAGCGTGACGGGTTTGGTCGGATCGTCGGTCGCGCTGCCGGTGCTGGGATTGGCGCAACCGGCCAGCAGGAGGGCACCGGCGCCGAGCACCGAGGCGAGAACAGCCAGTCTTGGTGGCATGGCGGTACTTCCTTGCGGGGAATTCAGGCGGTATCGAGCAGGCGGTATCGATCTCAGGCGGTCTCGGTCGCGGACAGGAGCTCGGGCGGTATCGAAACTCAGGCAGTGTCGAAAACGGTGTTACGGGCATCGGCGACCGCCTGACGCAGCGCGCCGATGAGTATCGGATCCCCCTCGATATCGCTGATCCGCAATTCCGGCCGGGGCAGGGCCAGCCCCGTCAGCTCGGTCTCGACCAGCTCGCGCAGCCGCTCCCCACCGGCCTGCGCGACCTCCCCCGACAGCACCACCAGCTCCGGGTCGACCACCGCGACGACGGAGGCGAGCCCGGTGGCCAGCCGCCGGGCCAGCTCGGTCAGCACCGCGTCGCCCGCCCCCGGGGTGCGCAGCGCGGCGGTGAGCGCCTTGGCGGCCGTGGGCGCCTCGATGCCGTGCTCCCTGGCCAGTTCCACGACGGCGGGGCAGCCGACCAGCTTCTGGAACCCGCCGCCCCCGTCCGGCGCGGCCGCGGCGTCCGGCCCGCCGCGGGCGAGCGGCGCCCCCGGCAGCGGCATGTAGCCGATCTCCCCGGCTCCGCCGGTGGCCCCGCGCAGCAGCGTGCCGCCGAGCACGATGGCCGCGCCGACGCCCTCGTCGGCCCAGACGAGGGCGAAGTCGTCGAAGTCCTGGGCGGTGCCGTGGTGCTGTTCGGCGACGGCCGCCAGATTGACGTCGTTCTCGATGACGATCGGGGTGTGCAGCACTTCGGCCAGCTCGTCCCGCAGCGCGCGCGACTGCCAGCCGGGCAGATGCGGTGCGTAGCGCAGGGTTCCGGTGCGCGGGTCGAGGGCGCCGGGGGTGCCGATGACGGTCCCGTGCAGGTCTGCCCGGTCGAGCCCGGCCGCGGACAGGGCGCCGTCGACGGCCTCGGCCACCAGCTCCGCGGTGCGGCCGGTCAGGGACTCGTCGGTGGTGGGGGCGGTCACCCGGTGCTCGCCGACCACCTGGCCGGTGATGTCGGCGATGGCGGCGCTGATGCCCTCCTGGTCGACGGCGAGCGCCGCGACATGGGCTGCGGTCGGGTTGATCTCGTACAGCTGGGCGCTGGGCCCGGGCCGCCCGGTCACGTTGCCGGTCGGCCGGACCAGCCCGGCGGACTCCAGGCGGGTCAGCAGTTGCGAGGCGGTCGGCTTGGACAGCCCGGTCAGTTCCCCGAGCCGGGTCCGGGTGAGCGGGCCGTGCGCGGCCAGCAGGTCCAGCGCGGCCCGGTCGTTCATGGCGCGCAGGACCCGGGGGGTCCCGGGGGCGCCGTTGGGGGTGGTGTTGCCGGGGGGTGGTGCGGCCATGGTGGTGCCCCGCCTCACTCTGTTAAGAAACTTTCCTATTGATGAAGAGGAAGGTAGGGCGCTTCCGGGGCGGCGTCAATGGGGGTGGGCGTCCGGATTTGGCGTCTTCTTGGCGAAGCCATAGTCCTGGCATGGACAAGTCATCGAAAGAGGCCTGACGACGTCATGGATCACAGGGGGCCAAGTGAGATCGTCTTCTTTCGGGCCGTCTTCTTTCGGATGCGCATGGCCTTGGTGATGGCCACGGCGCTGCCGCTGACCGTGGGCTACCCGCCGACCGGGCCGACTCCGCACCGTCCGGGCGGGACACCCTGAGCGCGACCAAACCCGCCTGGGCCACGGCGAGTTCGGACCGGGGTGCCGCCGCCGACAGCGGTAAGGTCACCGCGCGCGTCTACCTCGCCGGACGGGATGCCAAGGGGCTCGCCGACTACGCCGCCGCCGTGTCCGACCCTCCTCGCCCGCCTGAGGCCGGTATCTGACGGCGCGGCAGACCCGGGCGCGGTTCGGGCCGACCCGGCAGCAGACCGACGCCGTGACCGGCTGGCTGCGGGGCTCCGGACTCACCGTCAACGGCCACGACGCCTCGGACGGCCTGGTCACCTCGCTGCGCAGCCTCGGCCGCGACAGCTCGCTGAGCGCGGTCGTGGGCTACGACGACGTAACCGGGGTGGGCACCCCGGCCGCCGGGTACCTGGCGTCGTTCGGCGCGCACCGGCGCTGAGCCGCACGCCCTTCAGCTGCCGCCCGCTCCCGTCACTTCGTGGGGGCGGGCGGTGACGCGGCGGGCGGCGGCGAGAGGGGGCTGGCCGCCGCGGACTGCGGCGAGTCCGGGTTGGCCAGCGCGGACGGCGCGTTCACGCCCGCCGACCCGTCGGCCGCCTCGGTCGCCAGGTTCGCCTCGGGCGGGTGGCCGACCAGCTGGATGCCCGCCTCGTCCAGTGCCTTCTTGATCCGCCAGCGCAGCTCGCGCTCGACGCCGAGCGCCTTGCCCGGCATGGTCCGCGCCGAGACCTGGACGACCATGGAGTCGAGGTAGACCGCGGTGAGCCCCAGCACCTCGATCGGCTCCCACAGCCGCTCGTTCCACGGCTCGTCCTTGCCCATGTCCACGCCGACCTGGTTGATCACCTCGCGGACCCGGTCCAGGTCCTCGTCGGAGCGGATCTGGACGTCCACCCCGGCCGTCGCCCAGCCCTGGCTGAGGTTGCCGATCCGCTTGACCTCGCCATTGCGGACGTACCAGATCTCCCCGTTGTCCCCGCGCAGCTTGGTGACCCGCAGGCCGACCTCGATCACCTCGCCGGAGGCCACCCCCGCGTCGATCGAGTCGCCCACCCCGTACTGGTCCTCGAGGATCATGAAGACGCCGGAGAGGAAGTCGGTGACCAGGTTGCGGGCGCCGAAACCGATCGCCACACCCGCCACACCGGCGCTCGCGAGCAGCGGCGCCAGGTTGATCTGGAGGGCGGAGAGGATCATCAGCCCCGCGGTTCCCATGATCACGAACGAGGCGACCGAGCGCAGCACCGAGCCGATGGCCGCGGACCGCTGCCGCCGCCGTTCGACGTTGACCAGCAGCCCGCCGAGCGCGGTGCCGTTCACGGCCTGGGCCGTGCGGTTCATGCGCTCTATCAGCTTGGTGATCCCCCGCCGCACGGCGGACCGGAGCACGAACGCGATCACCAGGATCAGGGCTATGCGCAGCCCGACGCTGAGCCAGGTGGACCAGTTCTCCTCCACCCAGCCCGCGGCGTTGGTGGCGCTCCTGTGCGCATCGTCCAAGGTCGGGGTCGTGGGACGAGGCGTCGAGTCAGCAGCCAGAGCAGCGGACCAGAACACAGCGGAAACCCTTCGGTCTACGGCATGCCCGCGCGGATGGGCGCACGCGCAATTCCTTCACACAGTAGCCGGGCGCGGGAAACTGCCGTTCCTGTGTTCGACAGCGCGCGAGCGCGCCCGGGGGGCGCACGAAAGCAGGCCCAGCGGCCTCAGCTCGCGGTTTCCGCCGCCCTCCGCTTCGTCCGGACGGCCGCAAGATCGATCCGGGTCCGCCGGGGTCGTGATTCTTGCCACTCCACGAAGTTCTGAAGGCCCCGTGTGCAGTGTGTGCGGGCCGTATACGGCCGGTACGCGGAAATGCCTCTCAACCGTTAACCCAGTGATAGTGGCGTTCCGGCCAGGGTTCAGGGGAAACTGGGTGAGATCGTCCCGGCGCGAGCCACGCGCCGCCGGCGTACAAGGAGGCATCCGTGCCGCATGTCCTGGTCCTCAACGCGTCGTACGAGCCGCTCGGCGTCGTACCGCTCCGCCGCGCGCTCATTCTCGTCCTCAACGACAAGGCCATCAGCCTCGAGGACTCAGGCGCCCTGATGCACAGCGCAACCCGCGCGATCCCCGCTCCCAGCGTCGTCAGGCTGAAGCGCTTCGTGAGGGTGCCCTTTCGCGGGCCCGTCCCGCTCACCCGCCGCGCCCTGTTCGCCCGCGACGGCGGGAGATGCGCCTATTGCGGTGGCGTCGCAACCAGCGTCGATCACGTCATCCCGCGCAGCCGTGGCGGGCAGCACACCTGGGAAAACGTGGTCGCCGCCTGCCGCAGGTGCAACCACGTCAAAGCCGACCGGCACGTCGCCGAGATCGGCTGGCGGCTGCGTCATCAACCCGCGCCGCCGTCCGGCCTCGCCTGGCGCATCATCGGCACCGGCCATAGGGACCCGCGCTGGCTGCCATACCTGGAGGCATTCGGCGCGGACGACGCGATGGCCCGGATCGACGGCAGTAAAACCGCCTGAGACCCGGGCTGAAGCATTTTTGAGGCGCGGTGCTCCCCCAGCTACTGCTGGGAGGTGCCCCTTCGGCGGGTGAGCCGAAGGGGCAGCCCGGCTAGGGGGTGTCCGCAACGTCGCGTCGGATCAGCCCGCGGCGTCAGGGGGCACCTCCCGGCGGTGGCCGGGGGCGCGTGCGATCGCAAGGCGGAGGGTCGCCCTCGCGGGGGCACCTCCCGGACGGAGTCCGGGGGCGGGTCTACTCGGGTGATCCCGACAACGCAGCGAGCGGGCCCGGCGGGACTTTGCGGACACCCCCTAGTCCCTGCTCGGCTTCTTGCCCTTGGTCTCCTCCACCGCGTACGCCGCGACCGACCAGAGCGAGTAGCCGAAGCGGGTGCCGCGCTCGATGCCCTGGATCCGGATGAACCGGGTGTCCGGGGCGTCCACCCCCACCATCTCCCGGCCGCCCTGGCCGTCGGTGACGGTCGCCGCCGTGCGCCAGGTGCGTCCGTCGGCCGAGACCTGGACCCGGTAGCGCGAGGCGTACGCGTCCTGCCAGCGCAGGTCGAGCCGCCCGACGTGGGCCGGGCGGGCCAGTTCGAGCTGGAGCCAGGCGTCCTCGGCGGGGGAGGACCAGCGGGTCCCGGAGTCGCCGTCGATGGCCGCGGACGCCGGGAAGTCGGGCGTCTCGTCGCCGGACGAGGTCGCCTTCGTCCCCTTCGCGCGGGCCAGGTCGGGGCCGCCGGTGCGCGGCAGGGCCCGGACGGTCAGCATGCGCTGCTCCGACCCGAAGCGGACCGGGACGGCGTACGTGCCCGGCTTGGTGCCCTCGTCGACCGAAATCTCGATCCGGGCGGTCGCCGTCGCCCCGCGCGGGGCCGTCACCCCCTCGGGGGCCCGGGCCGTGATGCCGTGCGGGGCGCGCAGCTTGAGGTCGTCGTTCACATCGCCGGGGCGCAGGGAGGTCAGCTCGGCCCGGACGGTCGCGGACCGGCCGCCGACCTCGGCGTCCACCGACTGGCGCGACAGCCGCAGCTCGGCGGCCGGGGTGTCGGCGAACCAGGGGGTGATCTCGTGCACGGTGGACGGAGCCGTGCCCGCCGCCCAGCTCAGCCGGACCGCGTCGGCGCGGATGCCCTTGCCGCCGACCTGGGTGAAGCCGTCGGCGGCCAGCGCGCCGAGCCTGCGCCAGCCCTCGCCCGGCACATGGGCCTCGACGGTGCCCGAGCCGTCCGCGGAACGCCCGGTGAGCGCGGAGACCGAGGCCAGCGGGCGGGTGCGGCCGAAACGCACGGTGACCGGCTTGCCGGGGGAGGCAACCGTGGTGGTGGCCTTGCCGTCGGCGGCCGCGTGGTCGGCCTCGCGGGTGCGGAGCTTCTCCTTGCCCGACCGCTTCACGCCGGACCAGTCGTCCGCCTGGGCCAGCGCCTTCTTCAGGAAGGGGTCCAGCACATCCTTGCCGACCGTGACCCGGCTGTCGGCGATCTTCTCGCGCAGCCCCTCCACCGCCAGCCGCGCGGTCCAGGCCCGGTCGCCGTCGCCGTGCGCCTGGGCGGTGAGCATGTCCACGGCCTGGACGCCCGCGTCGCCGTAGCGCCCGAGCTGCTCCAGCCAGGGGCGTACGTCGTCGCCCAGCGTCCCGGACAGCCGCTCGGGGGCGTCGCGCATCGTGGCGAACGCCGCGCGCAGCCGGTCCGCGGCCCGGTCCAGCCGCCCCACGTCCGTACGGCCGACCGCCGACCAGAAGGCCTCGGTCAGGGGCCGCAGATACGCCGACTCGTCGCCGCCGAGCACCGAGGACGCGTCGTTCCCGGCGAGCGCGTGCAGCGCCGCGCGGGTCTTGCCGTCCGGCCCTGCCAGGTCGTCGATGGCCGCCTGCCAGGACTCCTGGGGGCGGTAGCCGCGCGGGTTCCAGGCGAAGTCGGCCGCCGTGAACAGCGGGATGCGGGACGCGGTCGGCTGCTCCATGGCATTGGCCAGGAGGGCGGAGGACTGGGTGGCCACCGCCGGGTCCCGGCCGGTGTAGGGGCCGAGGAAGATCCGGTCCTGGGCGTAGTCGTTGACCGGGTAGTTGTCCATGGTGACCAGCCGGTGGCCGAAAGCCGACCGGGCGTCGGCCAGCTCGCCGCCGGTGATCGTCCTGGGCACCACCCCGACGCCGGTCCAGGCCACCTCGACGGCGGTGTCGAGGTCGGCGGCCAGCGCGCGCCGGAACTCGGTGTCGCCGTCCTGGAAGTACTCGGTCGGCATCAGCGAGAGCGGGGCGGCGTCCGGGTGCCGCCCGGCGAGGTGGCGGGCGACCGCGTTGGCCATCTTCGCCTGCGCCTTCGCGGCCGCCTCGGGGCCGGAGCCGAAGGTGTCGGCGTCCTTGCCGCAGTGCCACTCGCTGTAGCTGACGTCCTGGAACTGGAGCTGGAAGGAGCGCACCCCCAGCGCCCACATGGCGTCGATCTTCTTCAGCAGCGCCTTCAGGTCGCTGTCGGAGGAGAAGCACATCTCCTGGCCGGGGGAGACCGCCCAGCCGAGGGTCACGTGGTTGGCGCGGGCGCGGGTGGCCAGCTCGCGGAACTCCTCGCGCCGCTCCGCGGGGTACGGATCGCGCCAGCGGGCCTGGCGGTACGGGTCGTCGCCGGGCGCGTAGAGGTAGCGGTTCTGCTTGGTGCGGCCCATGAAGTCGAGCTGGGCCAGCCGGTCCCGCTGGGACCAGGGGGAGCCGTAGAAGCCCTCGGTGGTGCCGCGGACCGCCGTACCGGGCCAGTCGCGGACGGTGACCCCGGCGAAGGCCTTGGTGTCCTGCCCGGTCCGCTGGACGAGCAGCTGGCGCAGCGTCTGGACGGCGTGGAAGAGGCCGTCCCGCCCGACGCCGTCCAGCGCGACCGTGGCACGCCCGTCCACCCGGCCGCCGGCCAGCCGGTAGCCGCCGGACGGGAGGTCGCCGCGCTCCGGCGCCCGCAGCGCGCGCAACGCGCTCTCCGCGCCCTTGCCTCCGGCGTGCACCACGAGCCCGCGCGCCGGGGGCGTGCCTCCCGGGGTGGCCTCGGTGACCGTACGCACCCCCGCGTCGTGCAGCAGGGCGCGCAGCGCGTCCAGCGCGTACGGATCGGCGTCGCCGTCCGCGATCAGCGTGGCTTCGCCGGATATCGCCACATCCGTCCCCTGTGCGCGCAGCGACTGGGGTCGCGGCCAGACGGACGGCACGTCTCCGGTGCTGTTCCGGTCCGGTGTGGAGGCCCCGGCCGTGCCGGGATCGTCCACGGGCGCGGCGCTCGCCCCCTGGGCGCCGCCGAGTAATCCGCCGATGACCGCGGCCGCCATGGCCGTCGCCCCCACTGCCCTCGGCCTCTTCCCCCGGAAGTGCACGGGCGTCTCCTCGATTCAGATAGCTGGCCCCGTCGTATCGGCCGCAAAAGGCGCCAATTGGCGACGAGCCCACCAGTACGCCGGTGAGGTGTCAACGCGCATGACCGAACTGTCGGCATTGCCGCGACCGCGGTGGTGCCGACGGATGTGCCCCCCATGGGTCGCCCCACCCTGCGCGCCGTCGTGTCGCCCCCGCAAGTCTGACGGATGAAGGCGGGCCCTGTCCGTAAGCTCTGTGTTCCCGACCCCTCCCGGCCGCGAAATCGCCTGTCCCGCGGGTGTGACGTACGGCACGTCCGGGTGTCGTTTACGTCTGCGGCCGGATTGAGTGGGTAGGGCTCGTCATTGACACACTGCCGACACCCCACGGAGGTCCGTGTGGCCGCGTCAGCTCTTCTCCCGACCGCCCTGTCCAAACCCGTGCCCGAAGCCGTGCGCGAGCCTGATCCGTTCGCCGGTGTCTCCGACCCCGACTGCGGACTGTGCGGACTGGACGGCTTCGGGTCCGGTGTCGCCACCGAGGCACCCCTCACCAGCGAACCCCCACACGCCGACAACGTTCCCCTGACCAGCGAGCCCCCGCTCGCCACCGAACTGCCCCTGACCAGTGAGCCGACCGCCGCCGGGACCGGCACGGGCGCGGCCATGGAGCCGATGGAGTACTGATGGGCAGAGCGCGGCTCGCCGAGCTGCACGGTGTCGCCACCTCTTACGAGCCCGCCCCGGGCCGCACCGTCCAGGTGCCCGAGGACACCGTCGTGGCCGTACTCGCCGCGCTGGGTGTGGACGCCTCCACCCCCCGATCAGTGAAAGACGCGCTGGACCGGCACGAACGCCGACAGCGCGACCGGCTGCTGCCCCCCTGCGTGGTCCTGCGCCCCGGCGGAACGCCGCGCCAGGCCCTGCCCGACGGCCTGGCCGAGGCCCTGCCCGACGGCACGGAGCTGCGCGTGCGCACCGAGGACGGCGCGCCACGCGGGTGGGGGCCCGCGGCCGCCGCGCGCCCGTTATTACCTCCGGGTACGGGGGCGCCTCCGGGCGCGCCTGCGGACACGCCCCTGCCCCTGGGCGCGCACACCCTCACCGCACGCGCCCCCGACGGCCGCACCGCCACCGCCGCCCTCATCGTGGCCCCCGACCGGATGCCGTCGCCCCCGGCCCGCAGCCACGGCTTCCTCGTCCAGCTCTACTCGCTGCTGTCCGCCCGCTCCTGGGGCATGGGCGACCTCGGCGACCTGGCCGACCTCGCCGCCTGGTCCGGGCGCGCCTTCGGTACGGGATTCATCCAGCTCAACCCGCTGCACTCGGCGGTCCCCGGCACTCCGGCCGCCCCCACCGACCCCTCGCCCTACCGCCCCTCCTCGCGCCGCTTCCCCGACCCCGTCCACCTGCGGGTCGAGAACGTGCCCGAATACGCCCACCTCGGCGGCGCCGCCCGCGAGCAGGCCGACCGGCTGCTGGAGGCCGCGGCCGCGCTCCGTACGTCCGTCCTGCGCGACGGCGCCCTCATCGACCGGGACGCGGTCTGGGCCCTCAAGCGCGAAGCGCTGGAACTGGTGCGGGCCGTCCCCCTCAGCCCCGGCCGCCGCGCCGCCTACTGCGACTTCCTCGCCGAACGCGGCCAAGCCCTCGAGGACCACGCCCTGTGGTGCGCCCTCGCCGAGACCTACGGCACCGACTGGCGCGGCTGGCCCGACGGCCTGGCCGACCCGCACTCCGCCCGCACCGCCCGCGCCCGCGGCGAACACCTGGACCGTGCCGACTTCCACTCCTGGCTCGCCTGGCTCACCGACGTCCAGCTCGCCGCCGCCCAGCGCGCGGCGCTCGACGCGGGCATGGGCATCGGGCTGGTGCACGACCTCGCCGTCGGGGTGCACCCCTCCGGCGCCGACGCCTGGGCCCTCCAGGACGTCTTCGCCACCGGCATGTCCATCGGCGCGCCCCCGGACGCCTTCAACTCCCGCGGCCAGGACTGGGGCCTTCCGCCCTGGCGCCCCGACGCCCTCGCCGCCACCGGCTACGCCCCCTACCGCGAGCTGCTGCGCGGCCTGCTGCGGCACGCGGGCGCGCTGCGCATCGACCACGTGATGGGCCTGTTCCGGCTGTGGTGGGTCCCGGAGGGCCGCCCGCCGACCGAGGGCACGTACGTGCGGTACGACGCCGACGCGATGCTCGGCGTGCTCGCCCTGGAGGCCCACCGGGCCGGGGCCGTCGTCATAGGGGAGGACCTGGGGACCGTCGAACCCGGCGTACGGGAGGCCCTGGCCGGGCGGGGCGTGCTCGGGACGTCGGTGCTGTGGTTCGAACGCGACTGGAACGGCGGCGGTGACGGCCGTGTGGCCCGCCCCCTGGCCCCCGAGGAATGGCGCGCCGACTGCCTGGCCACGGCCACCACGCACGACCTCCCCAGCACCGCGGCCCGGCTCACGGGCGACCACGTCGCCCTGCGCCACCGGCTGGGCCTGCTCACCCGCCCGCTCGCCGCCGAGCGGGCCGCGGAGGCGGCCGAGGTCGCCGAGTGGACGGAGCTGCTGGGGCGGCTGGGCCTGCTGCCGGAGGGGCCGGGCGACGAGGAGGCCGCGATCCGGGCCGTCCACCGCTTCCTGCTGCGGACGCCCGCGCGGATGGTGGGCGTGTGGCTCCCGGATGCGGTGGGGGACCGGCGGCCGCAGAACCTGCCGGGTACGTGGGATCAGTACCCGAACTGGCGGTTGCCGATCGCCGACGCGGCGGGCAGGCCGATGACCCTGGAGGCCCTGGCGGCCTCGCCCCGCCTCCACGCCCTGATGGCAACGCTGCCGAAAGCCGAGGCGGATTAGCCCCCACCCCGCCCCTCCCCGAAACCGGGGGCAGGCCCCCGGCCCCCCACACACACCAAGTGCCCCCGCCGGGGCTCCGCCCCTGGACCCGCCGGGCCTCGGGCCCGCGCCCCGCCGAGTTTCCGCCCCGTGCCCCAGGGACGGAGCCCCTGGGGCACGGGGCGGGGCTCCCACCGGGGGCTGACCCCGTACCGTGCCGGGCTCCGCCGCAGGGCCCCGGTGTGTGGGCAATCGTTCCGCGGAGGGGCACCTCCCAGCGGTAGCTGGGGGAGGAACGGGTGGGCACAAAGCGGCCACCGGCCCGCGCCCCCGGGCACCGTCCGCGCCTGGCCAGCGGGCTGTCCTGGCCGCTGGGCCTCGCCCGGCCGCTGGCCGCGCCTGGTCCCCGGCCACCGGCCCGCCCTCGGGGCGGAGCCCCGGAAGCGGGGGGTCCGGGGGCTTGCCCCCGGTTTCGGGGAGGGGCGGGGTGGGGGATTGCTGTCATGGACACAACCGCATACGGAGGGGACCCATGTCCGGACGACGACCCGCCCGAAGGCTCCGCATCCTCGCCCTCGCCACCATGGCCGCCGCAGCGACACTGATACCCACGGGCGGCGGAGCCGCCGCCCAGGACACCTGCGAGGCCCCCATCAGCGACGCGGCACAGCACGTCATCGAGGCCTGCGACACCCCCGCCCGCATCATCGACAAGGCCGTCCACACCGTCCCCACCCCCGGCCAGCTCGCCTGGCAGCAGCGAGACGTCACCGCCTTCACCCACTTCGGCATGAACACCTTCACCAACCGCGAGTGGGGCTCCGGCACCGAGGACGAGAAGCTGTTCGACCCCGCCGCGCTCGACTTCGGTCAGTGGATGCGTACGTACAAGGCGGCCGGGGCCCGGCAGGTCATGCTCACCGCCAAGCACCACGACGGCTTCACGCTCTACCCCAGCCGCTACACGGACCACGACGTGGCCGCCAGCCCCTGGTGGACCCGCGGCCCCGGCGGCAAGAACCCGGACGGGGACGTGCTCGGGGCGTACGTGAAGGCGGCCCGGGCGGCGGGGTTGAAGGTCGGGGTGTACCTGTCGCCCGCCGACGGCGCCGAGCTGCCGCACGCCTGGCACGCCCAGTGGGTGGAGAAGGTCAAGGAGAAGCAGGCGAACGGCGAGCAGCTGTCGCTGCCGGAGCGCATGGCGCTGGAGGACGCGGGCCGCGCGCCCGCGGGCCAGGGGCGGTACGGCAACGGCAGCACGCCCACCGAGCGCACCATCCCGACCCTCGTGCCCGGCGACGACCGCGCCGCCGACGTCGCCTCCGGCAAGCTGCCCAGCTTCCGTTTCACGGCCGACGACTACGACGCGTACTACCTCAACCAGATCTACGAGATCCTCACCCAGTACGGCCCCGTCGACGAGTTCTGGCTGGACGGCGCCAACCCTTGGTCGGGCGCCGGGGTCACGCAGAAGTACAACGTCACCAACTGGTTCCGGCTGATCCGCGCCCTCGCCCCGGACAGCGTCGTCTTCCAGGGCGCCCAGGGCGTGCGCTGGGTGGGCAACGAGAGCGGTGTCGCCCGCGAGACGGAGTGGTCGGTGACCCCGTCCGCCGTCGACCCCTGGACCGTGATCGGCGGAGGGCTGCCCAACGACTCGACCGACGCCGACATCGGCTCGCGCGCGAAGCTGACCGCCCCCGGCGTGAAGTACCTCCAGTGGTATCCGGCCGAGGCGGACGTCTCGCTGCGCCCCGGCTGGTTCCACCACCCCGCCGAGCGCCCCAAGACGGCCGCACAGCTGATGTCGCTGTACGAGCGCAGCGCGGGCCGCAACGCCTCGCTGCTGCTCAACGTGCCGCCCGCGAAGAACGGCCGGATCGACGACGCCGACGTCGCCTCGCTGACCGCCTTCGGCACGGCCGTGGCGAACACGTACGGCTCCGGCCTCCCGATCGGCGACGGCCCCGTGACGTTCGACCGGGTGCGGGTCGGCGAGGACATCCGGTACGGGCAGCGGGTCGAGGCGTTCACCGTGCAGGCGCGTACCGCGGGGGCCTGGCGCGACATCGCCTCCGGTACCACCATCGGCGCGCGCCGCATCCTGGCGCTGCCCACGGCCGTGACCGCCGACGCGGTGCGGGTGCGGGTCCAGCAGTCGCGTGCGACGCCGCGGCCGTTGCCGGTGACCGTCCACCGGGCGCAGAAACTCCAGGAAGGGCCTTAAGGGCCACCCCGCGCACGCGCCACCCACGGGCGTCCGATAGCTTGAGCGTGTGAGCAACAAGGTCAAAAAGAACGCCGTGCGCGCCGGTGCCGTCATCGCCGCGACGACGGCGATGCAGCTGATGTCGTCCCCCGCGTTCGCGCTCACCCGCGACGACGGTGACGACCCGGGTCCGGGCCTGAGCGTCGCCGAGACGCTGGGCCTCTTCGTCGTCGCCCCGATCCTTCTGTTCCTGGTGATCGCGGGCCTCGTCATGCTGGGAGACAAGAAGTCCGGTCAGCAGACCACTGACTGACGACGGGCGAACGAGAGACGAAAGCGCTGAACGGCGCTGCGAGGGCGCCCCTGGCCGAAGAGGCCGGGGGCGCCCTCGTCGTATGTGGGCAACGTCTCCCGTATCCGCTCCCGTATCCGCGGCCGAAACGCACGGGACCGGAGCGGTTTATTTTCGCTTTAACCTACGGTGTCGTAACCTACGGAGCCGTAAGTAAAGGCCCCTCGTACCCGTCCCCAGGAGCTTCGCAGTGACCCTCGCCCCCTCCAGCCGCAACGGTCAGGCCGTGTGGAGCGATACCCAGCTCCTGTACGCGCTCGAAGAAGTCGTCGAGACCGAGCTCAACAGGCACCTGGGCGTCGCCAAGGAATGGATGCCCCACGAGTACGTGCCGTGGAGCGACGGCCGCAACTTCGACGGGGTGATGGGCGGCGAAGCCTGGGCCCCCGACCAGTCCAAGGTCAGCGACGTCGGCCGCATCGCGCTCGTGGTGAACCTCCTCACCGAGGACAACCTCCCCAGCTACCACCACGAGATCGCGACCCTCTTCGGCCGGGACGGCGCCTGGGGCACCTGGGTGCACCGCTGGACGGCGGAGGAGGGCCGGCACGGCATCGTCATGCGCGACTACCTGCTCACCAGCCGCGCCGTCGACCCGGTGCAGCTGGAGCGGTTCCGCATGACGCACATGGGTGAGGGCTTCGAGTCCGACAACAACCACAGCATGCTGCACACGGTGGCCTACGTCGCCTTCCAGGAGCTGGCCACCCGCATCTCGCACCGCAACACCGGCCACCACTCCGGCGACCCGGTCTGCGACCGGATGCTGGCGCGCATCGCCACCGATGAGAACCTGCACATGATCTTCTACCGGAACCTGCTCTCGAAGGCGTTCGAGCTGGCGCCTGACCAGACCATGTGCGCCGTCCGCGACGTCGTCGTCAACTTCCGCATGCCGGGCCACGGCATGCCCGGCTTCGAGCGCGCCGCCGCGCAGATAGCGATCGGCGGCATCTACAACCTGCGCATCCACCACGACGACGTGCTCCAGCCCGTGCTGCGCTTCCTCAAGGTGCTCCAGATCGGCGGGCTCGGCCCGGAGGGACTCAAGGCGCAGGAGGAACTGGGCCTGTACATGGGCGGACTGGACGACCAGGCCACCAAGTTCGACGAGCGCCGCGAGGCGCTGCTCGCCCGGCGCAGGGCCCGTGCCGAACGGGATTGATCACTCTGGCACCATCGGGTGATGGTCGATCATCCTTCGCACGGGACGTCCGGCGCGGCACCCGGGGACACCCCCGGTGACCACCCTGACGTGGCAGCCGAGTTGCGGGCCGCGGCGGCGGCCGGGGAGCCGGGCGCCTACCGCTCGTACGCCGAACTCCTCACCGAGCGCGGGCAGTTGGACGAGGCCCTGCCCTGGTGGGCCAGGGCGGCCGACGCCGGTGACGCGGACGCCTCGCGCACCCTCGCGATATGCCACAAGGACCGCGGCGACTTCGCCGAGGCCGAACGGTGGTACCGCACCGCCGCCGACCGCGACGGCGGCTGCGCCTTCGGGCTCGCCCGGCTCCTCCAGGAGGCGGGCGACCCGGCCGGCGCCGAGGAGTGGTACGGGCGCGGCTCCGCGCTCGGCAGCGTCTCCTGCACGACCAACGGCGCCCTGATGCTGGCCGCCCGGGGCGAGTGGATCAGCGCCCTGGAGCGGCTGGCCGAGGCGTCCGCCGAGGGCGACGACGTCGCCACCCGCACCCGCAAGGTGATCGAGGGCCTCCTCGACGAGCTGGCGGGCTGGCGCGACGCCCTCGCCGCCGCGGAGGCCGCGGACGACCCCGAGGCCGCG
This sequence comes from Streptomyces sp. BRA346, assembly GCF_052851135.1. Taxonomy (NCBI): domain Bacteria; kingdom Bacillati; phylum Actinomycetota; class Actinomycetes; order Kitasatosporales; family Streptomycetaceae; genus Streptomyces; species Streptomyces sp. BRA346. The sequence goes on from NZ_JAIWIH010000038.1 coordinate 80,775, forward strand.
TACGAGGCGCTGCGCGCGCTCCTCGACCCCGACCGGCAGGGGATGTACGACGCCTATCCGCACCTGGTCGCCGAGGCCGAGGCGCTCTACGCGCGCGCGGCGGCGGTCGGCAGCGTCAAGGCCCTGGTCGACCAGGCCATCTTCGTCTCCCGCGACGCCGACCGCTGGGACGAGGCCCGCGCCCTGGTCGAGCGCGCCCATGAACTCGGCTACGACGGTGCCGCGTTCGTGCTCGGCGTCTGGGCCGAGGAACGCGGCGAGCTGCGGGCCGCGGAGACCTGGTACCGCACGGCCGACGACGCCGACGGCGGCCACTTCTGGGCCTGCTACAACCTGGGCGTGCTGTGCACCCGCCAGCGGCGGCTGGACGAGGCCGAGGAGTGGCTGCTGTCCACCGGCATCGACCCGGAGCACTGGGACCCGTTCTCGGAGAGCGAGGAACGGGTCATCAGAGCCCTGGAGGACGTCGCCGCCATCCGCGCCGACCCCGCGCGGCAGGGCTCCGCCCAGTGGCGCGACCGCCTCCCCGGGCTGCGCGCCCGCGCCCGGGACGGCGGGCCCGACGCCTGGTACGCCTACGCCGAGGCCCTCGACCACATCCACCGGCTCCCCGAAGCCGCCGAGTGGTACCGCAAGGCGGGCACCCCGCGCGCCCTCCTCGCCCTGGGCCGGATGCTGTACGGGGCGGGCGGCGCCAAGGGCACGCTCATGGTGCCGTACTACGAACCCGCCGCGGGCGAGGGCGACGCCTCCGCCGCGTACGACATCGGCCGCATCCACGACGAGGCCGGGAACCGGCGCACCGCCGAGATCTGGTTCCACCGCGCGGCCGGGCTCGGCCACGGGGGCGCCGCGTGGTGGCTCGGCCGGACCTCCGAGGAGCGCGGCGGCGATCCGCAGCAGGCCGAGCGCTGGTACGTCCGCGCCGCCCGCACCGGCCTCGTACCGCCCGCCTTCCTCGCGGGCCGCAGCATGGTCCGCCGCGGCGCCCATGCCGACGCCGTACCGCTGCTGCACACCGCCCACGACGGCGGGCACGCGGAGGCCGCGTACTGGCTGGCCAAGGCCGTGCGGGGGCTCGGGCGCCCGGAGGAGGCCGAGCGGTGGCTGCGGACGGCCGTCGAACGCCACCCCGAGCTCCTACGCGAGTACGGCCCCATGGCCCGCCTGGCCATACCGGACCCCAGCCGAAACTAGCCCGTTTGTGGGCAATCGTTCGGCCGGGGGGCACCTCCAGCGGTAGCTGAGGGAGGAACGGGTGGGCACAAACGGCCACCGGCCCGCACTGGGCCGCGAAACCCCGGCCGTGGACGGCCTGGCCAGGTGCAACCTGAGCTTTCGTTGCCGTCCGCGGGGCGGTGGGTGGGTTGTGCCCACCCACCGCCCCGCGGAACGCCTGCCCACAACCAGGTCAGCCCGCGGCCGCGTCGGCCGCGCGGGCCTTGAGGGCGCGCTCGACACCCGCCCGCGACTCGGTCACCAGCCGCCGCAACGCCGCACTGGGCTCGGCGGAGCCCAGCCACGCGTCGGTGGCGTCCAGCGTCTCCTGGGACACCTGGAGCGCCGGGTACAGCCCGACCGCGATCTGCTGCGCCATCTCATGGCTGCGGCTGTTCCAGACGTCCTTGACCGCCGCGAAGTACTTCTCGGCGTACGGCGCCAGCAGCTCCCGCTGATCGGTCTGGACGAACCCCCCGATCACGGCCTCCTGCACCGCGTTCGGTAGCCCCGCTTGTGAATCAGACGCAGTGCCCTCGACGACCGACGCCCACGCCTCCGCCTTCGCGGCCTCGGTCGGCCGCGCGGCCCGCGCCGTGGCGGCGTGCCGCTCACCCGCCGACGTCTTGTCGCGCTCCAGCTCGGCGGCGATCTCGGCCTCGTCGGCGCGCCCGGTCGCGGCGAGCCGCTCGACCAGGGCCCAGCGCAGCTCGGTGTCGACGGCCAGGCCCTCGATCGTCTCGCTGCCGTCCAGCAGCCCGGCGATCAGGTCGAGCTGGGCGTCGGTGCGGGCGGTCGCGGCGAAGGCGCGGGCCCAGGCGAGCTGGTGGTCGCTGCCGGGGGCGGCGGCGCGCAGGTGCTCCAGCGTGGCGTCGGTCCACCGGGCGAGCCCGGTCTCACGCCAGTCGGGCGCGGCGTACAGATCGAGCGCGAGCTTCACCTGCCGGTGCAGCGACTGCACCACGCCGATGTCCGACTCCTTGGCCACGCCGGACAGCACGAGCGCCAGGTACTCGCGGGTGGCCAGTTCGCCGTCCCGGGTCATGTCCCAGGCGGAGGCCCAGGACAGGGCCCGCGGCAGGGATGCCTCGAAGTCGCCCAGGTGGTCGGTGACGACGGCCAGGGAGTCGGCATCGAGCCGGACCTTGGCGTACGAGAGGTCGTCGTCGTTGAGCAGGATGACGGCGGACCGCTTCGTGCCGACCAGGCCGGGCACCTCGGTCAGCTCGCCGTCCACGTCCAGCTCGATCCGCTCGGAGCGGACCAGCTTGCCGGTCGCGTCGAGGTCGTACAGCCCGATCGCGATGCGGTGCGGCCGCAGGGTGGGCTCGCCCTTGGCGCCGGTCGGCAGCGCGGGGGCCTCCTGGCGGATCGCGAAGGAGGTGATGGTGCCGGAGGCGTCCGTGGCGATCTCCGGGCGCAGCACGTTGATGCCCGCGGTCTCCAGCCACGCCTTCGACCACGTCTTGAGGTCGCGCCCGCTGGTCTCCTCCAGCGCGCCGAGCAGATCGGTGAGCCGGGTGTTCTTGTAGGCGTGGCGCTTGAAGTACGCCTGCACGCCGCGGAAGAACTCGTCGATGCCGACGTACGCGACGAGCTGCTTGAGCACGCTCGCGCCCTTGGCGTACGTGATGCCGTCGAAGTTGACCAGGACGTCGTCCAGGTCGTTGATCTCGGCCATGATCGGGTGGGTCGACGGCAGCTGGTCCTGCCGGTAGGCCCAGGTCTTCATGGAGTTGGCGAAGGTGGTCCACGAGTGGGGCCACTTGCTGCCCGGCGCGTACGCCTGGCAGGCGATGGAGGTGTACGTGGCGAACGACTCGTTCAGCCACAGGTCGTTCCACCACTCCATGGTGACCAGGTCGCCGAACCACATGTGGGCCAGCTCGTGGAGGATGGTCTCCGCGCGCACCTCGTACGCCGCGTCCGTCACCTTGGAGCGGAAGACGTACTGGTCGCGGATGGTGACCGCGCCCGCGTTCTCCATCGCGCCCGCGTTGAACTCCGGCACGAAGAGCTGGTCGTACTTGGCGAACGGGTACGCGTAGTCGAACTTCTCCTCGAACCAGTCGAAGCCCTGCCGCGTCACCGCGAAGATGGCGTCCGAGTCGAGGAACTCGGCGAGCGAGGGGCGGCAGTAGATGCCGAGCGGCACCGACCGGCCGTCGCCGCCGTCCCAGCTGCTGTGCACGCTGTGGTACGGGCCGACGATGAGCGCGGTGATGTACGTCGAGATGCGCGGCGTCGGCTCGAAGCGCCAGACGTTGTCCTTGGGCTCGGGCGTCGGCGAGTTGGAGATCACCGTCCAGCCCTCGGGCGCGGTCACGGTGAACTGGAAGGTGGCCTTCAGGTCCGGCTGCTCGAAGCTCGCGAAAACCCGGCGGGCGTCCGGCACCTCGAACTGCGTGTAGAGGTACGCCTGCTGGTCGACCGGGTCGACGAAGCGGTGCAGCCCCTCACCGGTGTTGGTGTACTCGCAGTCGGCGACGACCCGCAGCTCGTTGCGCCCGGCCAGCAGCGACGGCAGCGCGATCCGCGAGTCCCGGAAGACCTCGGCGGGGTCCAGGGCGTCCCCGTTGAGGACCACCTCGTGCACGGTGGGCGCCACCAGGTCGATGAACGAGGACGCACCCGCCTCGGCGGCGTCGAAGCGCACCGAGGTCACCGAGCGGTAGGTGCCGCCCTCCTGCGCGCCGCTCAGGTCCAGCTCGATCTCGTACGCGTCCACGGTCAGGAGGCGCGCTCGCTCTTGCGCTTCCTCCCGGGTGAGGTTGGTACCAGGCACGTCGGCTCTCTCCCGTTCGTCATGTGCGGTATGTGCGGTACGCCATGCGTCAGGCGGATTGCCATCCTCGCACGTCGGAGCCGGTCGGTGCCGGTACATGACCGCGCCCGGGAAACGCCGAGGGGGAGCGGCCGTGGCCGCTCCCCCCCCGGGACAGGTGTGGCGTCAGCCGAGGTCGGCCGCCACCAGCTCGGCGATCTGCACCGCGTTCAGCGCCGCGCCCTTGCGCAGGTTGTCGTTGGACAGGAACAGCGCGAGACCGTTCTCGACCGTCTCGTCCACCCGGATCCGGCCCACGAAGCTCGGGTCCTGGCCCGCGGCCTGGAGCGGGGTCGGGATGTCGCTGAGGGCCACGCCCGGGGCGCCGGCCAGCAGCTCCACGGCCCGCTCCACGCTGATCGGACGCTCGAAGCGGGCGTTCACCTGGATCGAGTGGCCGGTGAAGACCGGGACCCGGACGCAGGTGCCGGAGACCTTCAGGTCCGGGATCTCCAGGATCTTGCGGCTCTCGTTGCGGAGCTTCTGCTCCTCGTCGGTCTCCAGCCGGCCGTCCTCGACGATCTTCCCGGCCATCGGGAGCACGTTGTACGCGATCGGGCGGGCATAGACCTCCGGCTCGGGGAGGTCGATCGCCGAACCGTCGTGGGTCAGCTCGGCCGCCCGGTCGGCGCCCTTGCGGAGCTGGTTGTCCAGCTCGGCGACGCCGGAGAGCCCGGAGCCGGAGACGGCCTGGTAGGTGGTGGCGACCAGGGCGGTCAGCCCCGCCTCCCGGTGCAGCGGGCGCAGCACCGGCATGGCGGCCATGGTGGTGCAGTTCGGGTTGGCGATGATGCCCTTGGGGCGCTGCACCGCCGCATGCGGGTTGACCTCGGAGACGACCAGCGGAACGTCGGGGTCCATGCGCCAGGCGGACGAGTTGTCGATCACGACGGGGCCCTGCGAAGCGACCTTCTCGGCCAGCGCGCGGGAGGTGGCGCCGCCCGCCGAGAACAGCACGATGTCCAGGCCGGAGTAGTCGGCCGTGGCCGCGTCCTCGACGGTGACCTCGGTGCCGCCCCAGGGGAGCGTGCGCCCTGCGGAACGGGCGGATGCGAACAGCCTCAGCTGGTCGGCGGGGAAGTCGCGCTCGGCGAGGATCCTCCGCATCACTCCGCCGACCTGGCCGGTCGCTCCGACAATTCCGATCCTCATATGAACCCTTTTCCTCGGTCGTGTCTCTCAGCGGCCCCTACCCCTCCGGCCAGTGTCTCAGGCCTCGCCGTAACCCTTCCGTGACCAATGTCGCACTGGTCGGGGCTGCCCGGGCTTCCCGCGCGAGTGAACACGAAGTGAGCGGAAGAATTCCTGTTCACGAGGGCGCGATGGCCGTTTTCTTCACGAAGATCAACGTGAGGAGATCGGCGACCGGCGTTGCCGCGTCGTTCACTCCCAGGCCATCCCCGATGCCAACGATCCGAAGTGACGACAGCCGCCGCTGTCCGCCCGCTTCGCGAATCCACTCGGGGAGAGATCGCGCATGTCCCGCATACGGTCCGCTGCCTCCGCCGTCGCCGCGCTCGACCGTCGCACCTTCCTCACCGCCGCGGCAGCCACCGGCGCCACGGCAGGCCTCGGCATCGCCTTCGGGCCCGGCAGCGGATCGGCACGGGCCTCGCAGCCCGCCACGGCACGCACCGTGGGACGCAGGGTCGCCCAGGCGCCCGCCGCCCCCTCCAACGCCGGTACCACGCTGGAGACGTTCTCCGCGCCGATCAGCGGCACCGAGGGCTACCGGCGCCTCGGCGACGGCCCGGCCTGGGACCGTCGGATACGCACCGACATCACCGGCGCCAAGGCGGGCCGGGAGGACCGGCGCACCGCCCTCGCCTCGTTCGTCCAGCTGACGGACATGCACCTGTCGGACGTTCAGCACCCGCTGCGCTACGAGTTCCTGCGCTCCGGCCGCACCGGCGCCTGGCGCCCCCACGAGGCGCTCACCGTCGTGGGCCTCGCCTCCCTCATCGAGCGGGTCAACGGGCTGCGCGGCGGCCCGGCCACCGGCGCCCCGCTCTCCTTCGTGATGACCACCGGTGACAACACCGACAACAACGCGAAGATCGAGCTGGACTGGTTCCTCACCGCCATGAACGGCGGCCGGATCACCCCCAACACCGGCGATCCGCGCCACTACGAGGGCGTGCAGAACAGCGGGCTCAAGGAGTTCTGGCACCCTGAGCAGGCGCTGCGCGACTCCGACAAGCAGCTCGGCTTCCCGCGCATCGAGGGCTTCCTCGACGCCGCCCTGCGCACCGTCAACAGCCCCGGGCTGCGGCTGCCGTGGTACTCCACCATCGGCAACCACGACGATCTGGCGGGCGGCGTCTACTCGTTCGGCGGCGACTACCTCGCGGACATCGCGACCGGCAAGCGGAAGCTCCAGCTCATCCCGGGCGACGAGGCCGCGGCGATCTACAAGGGTCAGCGCAAGGGCGCCGACCCCAAGGGCACCGACATGAAGGCGGTGGTGGAGGCGCACGCCAAGGAGATGCGCACGGTCACCCCGGACGAGCGCCGCGCGCCCTTCACCCAGCGGGAGTACCTCGCCGCGCACCTCGACCCGCTGGCCGCCGGGCCGGGCCCGGTCGGCCACGGCTACACCAAGGACAACCTCGAAGAGGGCACCCTCTACTACTCGTTCCGGATCTCCGAGAACGTCATCGGCATCAGCCTGGACACCACCGACCCGGGCGGCCACTACACCGGCTCGATCGGCACCGCCCAGCTGAAGTGGCTGGAGAGGACGCTGAAGGAGCACAAGGACGACTACGTCATCGTCTACAGCCACCACTACAGCGACAGCATGGACAACATGAACGCCGACCCGTCCCGCCCGGATGAGGCCCGGCACGGCGGCGACGAGGTGGTCTCCCTCTTCCAGGCGAACCCCCACGTGCTGGCCTGGATCAACGGCCACAGCCACCAGAACGAGATCACGCCGCACGACACCTTCTGGGAGATCACCACCGCCTCCCACATCGACTTCCCCCAGCTGGCCCGGGTCGTCGAGGTCGTGGACAACCACGACGGCACGCTGTCCCTGTTCACCACGCTCATCGAGGCGGCAGCCCCGCGCCGCACCGACTTCGAGGACCTGTCGCAGACCGGACTCGCCGCGCTCTACCGCGAACTGGCCTTCAACGCGCCCGGCGCCAGCGAGACGCTCGCCGGTGACCCGGACGACCGCAACACCGAGCTGCTGCTGCGCAAGCCCTGAAGCCCGGACGGGGCTTGAGGATCAGCGCGGCAGGAGCATCACCTGGGGAGCCGGGCCGCGGTCGGCCGACGCGATCAGCGCCGTACGGACCACCGCGGCCTGCTCCTCCAGGCCCTCCCGAAGCCGCTTGGGCGTGACGCGCACGACCGTGATTCCCATGTCCTCCAGATGCTCGCGCCGCCGGGCCTGGGCCGTGCCCGGGACCGGCCCGCCGTGGCGCGGCGCCCGGGCGTCGATCTCCAGCGCGACGCCCTGGTCCCGCCAGTACGCGTCCACCCCGCCGAGCGCGGGCCCGCCCGGCAGCCGCAGCTCGACGTTCCACAGCGGTTCGGGCAGGTCGTAGCCGCGCACCATGTCGTACAGCCGCCCCTCGGCGATGGCCCGCCCCTCGGCGAGCAGCGCGTCCACGGCGTCGACGACATGCGGCCGGGACAGCAGCCGGGCCCCGCTCAGCTCCGTGACCACGGCCGCGGCGTCGCAGTGCCCCTGGCGCACGGACTCGGTGAGCAGCGCGCGCACCGTCACCGCGTCGGAGAGCCGGGCGACCGCGTCGGCCAGCGCCCGGGCCACCGGGGCGATGGGCATCCCGACGCGCTCCTGCGGCGACGGGACGGGATGGGCGCGGACGAAGCGCACGAAGCCGGTGGAGCGCAGCCGCCGTGCGCGCGGCACGAGGACATCGATGCGGTCGAGGGACGCCAGCGGGGGAGCGGAGGAGAAGTGGTGCAGGGCGAGGGCCGCGAGCCCGGTGATCATCGCCTCGCCGTACTCGCCGTCCCCCGCTGATCCGTCACCGCCCGCGTGGCCGCGGCTCGCGGTGTACAGCAGCGCCGCGTACAGCCGCTCCTCGCCGGTCGGCGGACCCGGGTGCAGCAGGTGCACGCCCGGCAGCATCCGCTGCCAGGGGCCACCGGGTCGGCAGCGCTCGGCGGTCTGGGCCGCCGTCACGCCGTGGGCGCGCAGCTGATGCGTCGTCAGGACCCGGCGGCGGGCGTCCGAGAGGTGGTGGAGCGGGCGGGGGGACAGCGGTGTGTTGTGGTTCATGACCCCGCCATTCCCGCCCGCTCCACCCCGCTCACCGCTGTGACAGAACCGTCGACAAAACCGGACAACACCGCACTAAAGTACGGCAGTTCGAATGCCGAAAGGGCCCCCGCCGCGGTCGGTCATCCGGCGGTCATCCGGCGGCCCGCGCGTCGCACTCCTGCCCGCGCAGGGTCCGCGCGAGGTCGTCGCGGGACTCCAGCACCAGCCTGCGCAGCGCGGGCGGCGCCTCCGGGTGGCCGGCCAGCCAGGCGTCGGTCGCCGCCAGGGTGGTGGCGTCGCCCTGGGTAGACGGGAACAGCCCGCGCACGATCGCCATGGCGATCTCGATCGACCGCTCCTGCCAGATGCGCTCGATCGCCTCGAAGTAGCGCGGGGCGTACGGGGTCAGCAGCTCCCGCTGGTCCGGCTGGTCGAAGCCCGCGATGGTGGCCTCCACCAGCGCGTTCGAGAGCCGGTCGGTGTCCACCACGGCCGCCCACGCCTCGGCCTTGACCGCGGCCGAGGGCCGGGCGGCCAGGAGGCGCACCTGGTGGCGCTTGCCGGACGCGGTGTCGTCGCGGGACAGCTCCGCCGCGATCGCCTTCTCGTCGGCCTCTCCCTGCGCGGCGAGCGACGCCAGGAACGTCCAGCGCAGCTCCTGGTCCACGTCGAGCCCGTCGATCCGCGCCGTGCCCTCCAGCAGTCCGCGCAGCATCCGCAGCTCGGTGTCGGCGGAGGCGACCTGGGCGAAGAACCGCGCCCAGGCGAGCTGGTGTCCGCTGCCCGGCGCGGCGAGCCGCAGCTCGCGCAGCGCGCCCTCGGCGATCCGGGCCCCGGCCTCGGCGCGGCGGTCCGGCGCGCTGTAGTGATGGAGGGCCGACTGCGCCCACGCCTGGACCATCTGGAGCACGCCGATGTCGGTCTCCGCCCCGGCGAACCGCTCCACCAGCGCGAGGTAGTCGCGGGCGGGCATCAGCCCGTCCCGGGTGAGGTTCCACAGCGCGGACCAGCACAGCGCGCGGGCGAGCGGGTCGCTCAGCTCGCCCAGGTGCTCGCGCAGGGTGTTCAGCGAGACCTCGTCGAAGCGGACCTTGCAGTAGGTGAGGTCCTCGTCGTTGACCAGGATCAGATCGGGCCGCTCCGCCCCGGTCAGCTCGGTGACGACCGTACGGGGGCCGTCGACGTCCACCTCGGCGCGGGCGTACCGCACCAGCGCCCCGGCGCGCTCCCCGGCGGCCGCGTCCTTCCGGTACAGCCCGACCGCGACCCGGTGCGGGCGCAGTGTGCCACGCGGCGGAGCCGCATCATCGGGAACAGCGGTGCCGGATCCGGCCTCCTGGAGGACGGCCAGCTCGGTGATGTGCCCCTCGGCGTCATAGACGGCCTGCGGGGTCAGCACATTGACGCCCGCGGTCTCCAGCCAGGCCCGCGACCAGGCCGCCATGTCCCGGCCGGAGGTCTCGGTGAGCACCGCCAGCAGATCGGCCAGCCGGGTGTTGCCGAACGCGTGCCGCTTGAAGTACCGGCGGGCGCCCTCCAGGAAGGCGTCCTGCCCGGCGTAGGCCACCAGCTGCTTGAGCACGGACGCGCCCTTGGCGTACGTGATCCCGTCGAAGTTGAGCTTGGCGTCCTCCAGGTCCCGGATGTCGGCCGTGACCGGATGGGTGGACGGCAGCTGGTCGGCCCGGTACGCCCAGGACTTGCGGCGGTTGGCGAAGGTGATCCAGCCGTCGGTGAAGCGGGTCGCCCCGACCAGCGCGAAGGCCCCCATGAAGTCGGCGAACGACTCCTTGAGCCACAGGTCGTCCCACCACTCCATGGTCACGAGGTCGCCGAACCACATGTGCGCCATCTCGTGCAGGATGACCGTCGCCCGGTGCTCGTACGACGCCTGGGTGACCTTGCCGCGGAAGACGAACTCCTCGCGGAAGGTCACGCATCCCGGGTTCTCCATCGCGCCGATGTTGTATTCCGGCACGAACGCCTGGTCGTACTTCCCGAAGGGGTACGGATAGTCGAAGTGGTCGTGGAAGAAGTCCAGGCCCTGCTTGGTGACGGTGAAGATGTCGTCCGCGTCGAAGTGCTTGGCGAGCCCCTTGCGGCAGAGCGCGCCGAGCGGGATCTCCAGCACCGAGCCGTCCGGCTGGGTGCGGCGGTAGCGGTCGCTCACGTAGTGGTACGGGCCCGCGACGACGGCCGTGATGTACGTCGAGATGGGCAGGGTCGGGGTGAAGCGGGTGGTCGCGGCCCCGTCCCCGTCACCGGACGGCTCGACCCCGGCGGCCGTCCCGTTGCTCAGCACCGTCCAGCCCGCGGGGGCGGTCACCGAGAAGGTGAACGGCGCCTTCAGGTCGGGCTGTTCGAAGGTGGCGAAGACGCGGCGGGCGTCGGCGGGCTCGTACTGGGTGTAGAGGTACACCTCGCCGTCCTCGGGGTCCACGAAGCGGTGCAGGCCCTCGCCCGTGCGGCTGTACGCGCACCGCGCGTCCACCACCAGCTCGTTCTCCCCGGCCAGCTCCTCCAGGGCGATCCGGGTCCCGTCGAAGACGGCCGCCGGGTCCAGCTCCCGCCCGTTGAGCGTCACCGCGACGACCTCCGGCGCCACCAGGTCGGCGAAGGACGCGGCCCCCGGCTCGGCACAGCGGAAGCGCACCGTCGTCGTCGAGCGGAAGGTGCGCGGTCCCGGTCCGGTATCCGCCCCGACCGCGGACCGCAGGTCGAGGACCACGTCGTACGCGTCCACCGACAGCAGCCTCGCCCGCTCGCGGGCCTCTTCACGGGTCAGGTTCTCACCGGGCACGTAGCAGCTCCCCTCGTGTCCCTCTCGCCATTCGGACAGCGGGAATCATGTCACGCGGCACTGACACCCGGCATCGGGGAATGGGCCCCGGGTCCGGCCACGTTGTTCCTATGAGACAACCCCCGATACCTCTTTTATCCGCGCCTGCCCGTCCGAGGAGAGACCGTGACCGAGACTGCCAAGACTCCCGCCGACTTCTGGTTCGATCCGCTGTGTCCGTGGGCCTGGATGACCTCGCGCTGGATGCTCGAGGTGGAAAAGGTGCGCCCGGTCGAGGTGCGCTGGCACGTGATGAGCCTGGCCGTGCTCAACGAACCCAAGCTGGACGAGCTCCCCGAGCGGTACCAGGAGCTGATGAAGACCGCCTGGGGCCCGGTCCGGGTCTGCATAGCCGCCGAGCAGAAGCACGGCAGCGACGTCCTCGGCCCGCTCTACACCGCCCTCGGCACCCGCTTCCACAACCAGGGCCTGGAGAAGGACCGGGAGACGATCGTCGCCGCCCTGGAGGAGGCCGGGCTGCCCGCCGACCTCGCCGACGCGGCCGACTCCGACGCCTACGACACCGAGCTGCGCGCCTCCCACAAGGCGGGCATCGACCTGGTCGGCCAGGAGGTCGGCACCCCGGTCATCGCCGTCCCCGGCTCGGACGGCGAGCAGATCGCCTTCTTCGGCCCGGTCGTCACCCCCGCCCCCAAGGGCGACGCCGCCGCCCAGCTCTGGGACGGCACCCTGATGGTCGCCTCGATCCCCGGCTTCTACGAGATCAAGCGCACCCGCACGGTGGGCCCGATCTTCGACTGACCCGCACCGCCGCACCCCGGTACGGCAGGGCCCCCGCGCGACTCGACCGCGCGGGGGCCCTGTTTTTCCGCCTGCCCGTGAAGGTTGAGAAGACGATCACGTGAGCAGGGGGCTTGTCACGGCACCAGCAGCAGATGGTGGGCGCGCTCCTTCGCCGCCGCGTACCGGCGGGCGACATCCTGCCAGTTGACGACCTTCCACATGGCTTCGATGAAGTCCACCTTCTGGTTCTTGTACTGGAGATAGAAGGCGTGCTCCCAGGCGTCGAACACCAGGATCGGCACCGAGCCCTGCCCCACGTTCCCCTGGTGGTCGTATACCTGCTCCACCACCAGTCGCCCGCTCACCGGCTCGTACGCCAGCACCCCCCACCCCGACCCCTGGGTGGTCGCCGCCGCCTTGGACAGCTGCGCCTTGAAACGGCCGAAGGACCCGAAGTGCTCGGCGATGGCATCGGCCAGCTCGCCCACCCCGTCCTTCTCCAGCGGCTCACCACCACCGTCGCCGGTCATGTTGGTCCAGTAGATGCTGTGCAGGATGTGGCCCGACAGATGGAAGGCCAGGTTCTTCTCCAGACCGTTGATCGACCCCCACTGGTCCTTGTCCCGCGCCTCCGCGAGCTGCTCCAGCGTGTCGTTCGCGCCCTTCACGTACGTGGCGTGGTGCTTGTCGTGATGCAGCTCGATGATCTCGGGGCTGATGACCGGGGCCAGCGCCGAGTAGTCGTACGGAAGTTCAGGAAGTGTGTAGATGGCCATGCCAAAGCCCTCCGGACCTTATTGCAATAAGCTTGCAACTGCACGCTACCAGCAAAAGTCCTTCCCGCCACGGGAGATCCGAGGGTTGCGCCAAAAGACCGAGGCGGGGCGGGTCCTCGGACTGAGGACCCGCTTGGGCAGGCGGAAGGACGACGTCTTGTCGGACGTCTCGGGGAGGGACGACAACGGACACACTCCGGGCCACCTCGGCCCCGGGCTACAGCTGGGTGCTGGTGTCGTCCTCGCGGAGCATCAGCAGCAGGACGGCGATGGTGGCGGCCAGGGCGACGTAGGTCAGGTACGGGAAGAGCCACATCTTGACCACCAGCTTCTCGGGGGCCTCGCGCTGGAGGCGGCGGCGCATCACGAGCTGGGAGACGGCGATGAAGGCCCAGACGACCAGCACCGCGGCGCCGACCATGTTGAGGAGCCACTTGAAGATGGTGTCCGGCCACCAGTAGCTGAGCAGCACCGCGACGAAGCCGAAGAAGGACGAGGCGAGCACGGTGAGGCGGGGGACGCCGCCGTAGACCCGGCCGAGGACGCCGGGGCCCTCGCCGCGGACGACCAGGGAGTAGGACATGCGGGAGGCGCCGTAGATGTTGGCGTTCATCGCGGAGAGCAGGGCGATCAGCACGATGACGTTCATGATGTTGCCGGCCGCGGGGATGTCGAGGTGGTCGAGGACCGCCACGTACGGGCCGTCCTTGACGACCGCCGCGTCGTTCCACGGGATGACCGTGACCACGACGACCATCGAGCCGACGTAGAAGAGGGCGATGCGCCACATCGCGGTGCGCACGGCACCGGCGACGCTCTTGACCGGGTTCTCGGACTCGGCCGCCGCGATCGTCACCGTCTCCAGACCGCCGTAGGCGAAGACGGAGGCCAGCAGGCCGACGACGAGGCCGTTCGCCCCGTTGGGCATGAAGCCGCCCTCGCCGGTGAGGTTGCTGCCGCCGGGGGCGTCGGTGCCGGGGAGGGCGCCCATGATGGCGAGGACGCCGAGGATGAGGAAGACGGAGATCGCGGCGATCTTCAGCGCGGCGAACCAGAACTCGAACTCGCCGAAGTTGCTGACGGCCGCGAGGTTGGTGCCGCAGAAGATCGCCATGAAGACGGCGACCCACATCCAGGAGTCGCTGCCCGGGAACCAGTGGACCATGATCCCGGCCGCGCCGATCGCCTCGGCGGCGATGCCCACGCACAGCAGGGTCCAGAACATCCAGCCGACGGTGAATCCGGCCCACGGCCCGATCGAGCGCTCGGCGTGCACGGAGAACGAACCGGAGGCCGGGTTGGCCGCCGACATCTCGCCGAGCATCCGCATCACGAGCATCACGAGCAGCCCGGAGAGCGCGTAGGCGAGGATGATCGAGGGCCCGGCGGCGGCGATTCCGGCACCGGAGCCGACGAACAGTCCGGCGCCGATGACCCCGCCCAGGGCGATCATCGACAGATGGCGCTGCTTGAGGCCGTGCGAGAGCGGTCGCGAGGCGTCCGCGCCCGCGTCGGTCGCCGTCGTGCCGCTCTGCGGCGCGGAGGACGCAGGTGTCGGGTTCATGGCTGGTCTCTGTCCCTTGTGTGAGGGGCGGGCGGATGCAAAACGCCCCCAGTGTGAGGTGTGCGTCCGATCAGGACAACATTGATGTCAAACTTTTCTGGATATCGGACATGATGGTCACGCTCTGTATCGCGCCAATCTGTGCGGCAATCTGCCGAAGCCGCCAAGCCCGGGGCCCGGCCTTTGTGGTCATCCGATGGTGTGCGGCCGCTCCACGCCGGGTTACCGTCGCGTAGTCCACCCCTCCCGACCTCGGAGTTCCGCTGATGAGCACTGTTTCTGCCACCGCCTCGACCGGTACGGTCCTCGCCGACGCGGTCTTTCCCGCGCGGCGCGTCCTCGCCCGTGACACCGCGCTCGTCGTGGGCGGTGCCGTGCTCACCGGCCTCGCCGCGCAGATCTCGGTGCCCGTGCCCGGCTCGCCGGTGCCGGTGACCGGCCAGACGTTCGCCGCGCTGCTGGTGGGCACCTCGCTCGGGGCCCGCCGGGGCTTCCTGTCGCTCGCGCTGTACGCGCTGGCGGGGATGGCGGGCATGCCCTGGTTCGCCGAGGGCGACTCCGGCGCCGCCATGCCGTCCTTCGGCTATGTGCTGGGCATGCTGCTCGCCGCGACCGTGGTGGGCGCGCTGGCGCGCCGTGGCGGTGACCGGGGCGCGCTGCGCACGGTGGGCACCATGGCGGTCGGCTCCGCGATCATCTACGCGATCGGCGTTCCGTACCTGGCGCTGGCCATGCACATCTCCCTCGGCCAGGCGGTGGCCGCCGGTCTGACCCCGTTCCTGATCGGGGACGCGCTGAAGGCCGCGCTGGCGATGGGTGCGCTGCCGGCCGCCTGGAAGCTGGTGGGCCGCCGCGGCTGAGCGTCACCCTCTTATGCGTCGGGCGGGCTGGTCCTCCAGCCCGCCCGACGCATATCCGGTGCCGGAGGCTACCGGGGCACGGACTCGGACTCCTTGGAGGGGGTCTGGGCCGCGGCGACCGGCTTGGGCCCGGCGACCTTGTCCCGTACCAGCGCGATGACCACCACGACCGCCGCCGCGGCGGTGGACAGCAGCACCTGCTCGCGTCCGTCCTTGTCGGTGAGCATGTAGACCAGCACGAACAGGATCATCCCGATGGTCGCCCAGGTCAGATACGGGAAGCCCCACATCCGGACGACGAGCTTGTCCGGGCTCTCGCGCAGGATGATGCCGCGCATCCGCAGCTGGGTGAAGCAGATCACCAGCCAGACGAAGAGCGCGACCGCGCCGGAGGAGTTCAGCAGGAACTCGAAGACCGTGTCCGGCCACTGGTAGTTGAACCAGACCGCGATGAAGCCGAAGACGACCGAGCCGAGGATCGCGGCCTGCGGCACACCGCGCGCGGTGGTCCTCGCGAACGAGGCCGGCGCGTCACCGCGCTGCCCGAGCGAGAAGGCCATCCGGGAGGCGGTGTAGAGGCCGGAGTTGAGACAGGAGAGCACGGCGGTCAGCACGATGACGTTCATGACCTGACCGGCGTGCGGAATGCCGATCGAGTCGAGCGCGGCGACGTACGACCCGTTCTTGGTGATCGACTTGGAGTCCCAGGGCAGCAGGGTGACCACGACGAAGATCGAGCCCAGGTAGAAGACCGCGATACGCCAGATCACGCTGTTGGTGGCCTTGGAGACGGCCCGCTCCGGGTCCTCGGACTCACCGGCGGCCAGGGTGACGATCTCACTGCCCATGAAGGAGAAGACGACCAGCAGCACACCGGTGAGGATCGCGCCCGGACCGTTGGGCAGGAAGCCGCTGTGGTCGGTCAGGTGGGCCAGCCCCGCACCCTCGTTCTCGGAGCCGGGCAGGAGGCCGAAGACCGCGAGCCCGCCGATGACGATGAAGGCGGCGATCGCGACGACCTTGATCCCGGCGAACCAGAACTCGAACTCACCGTAGGAGGAGACCGAGACCAGGTTGGCGGCGGTGAGCACGACCATCACGATCAGCGCCCAGCCCCACTGGGGCACGGCGGGCCACCACTCCTCCAGGATCTTGGCACCGGCGGTCGCCTCGACCGCCAGCACCACGACCCAGAAGAACCAGTAGAGCCAGCCGATCGAGAAGCCCGCCCAGCGGCCGAGCGCCCGGTCTGCATAGGCGGAGAAGGAGCCGGAGGTCGGGTTCGCGGCCGCCATTTCGCCCAGCATGCGCATCACGAGGACGACCATGAGGCCGACGAGTGCGTAGGAGACGAGGATGCCCGGTCCGGCCTTGGCGATGCCGGCGCTGGAGCCGACGAACAGCCCGGCGCCGATGACCCCGCCAATCGCGATCATGGACAGGTGGCGATTCTTGAGCCCGGCCTTCAGACCGTCGGGGGAGGTCGCTGGTTGTGCGCTCATATGGCTCGATCCTTTGCTTCCGGAATAGGAGCGACGCCAGTGAATCTCAGGAGAACCGACAGGTGAACCTTCGATTTCAAATTGTTATTTGAGGTTTCCATGAGGTTCCTTGGTGTTGCGTGGTAATCACAGAGCGCCTACCCGGCGCGGCGGGAAAGACACGGCCATGCCACACTCAGGGCATGCGCGTGTACCTCGGCTCCGATCATGCCGGATACGAACTGAAGAACCACCTCGTGGAGTGGCTCCGGGCGGGCGGTCATGACCCCGTCGACTGCGGCCCGCACATCTACGACGCCCAGGACGACTACCCGCCGTTCTGCCTGCGCGCCGCCGAGCGGACCGCCGCCGACGCCGACAGCCTCGGCATCGTGATCGGCGGCTCCGGCAACGGTGAGCAGATCGCGGCGAACAAGGTCAAGGGGGTACGCGCCGCACTGGCCTGGAGCGAGCAGACCGCCGCCCTCGCGCGCGAACACAACGACGCCAACGTGATCAGCATCGGCGGGCGCATGCACACCCAGGACGAGGCGACCACGTTCGTCGAGATCTTCCTGGGCACGCCGTACTCGGGCGAGGAGCGGCACACCCGCCGCATCGACATGCTCGCCGCATACGAGACCACCGGCGACCTGCCGCCCATCCCGGCCCACCACCCCGCCGGCGACTGATGCCCGAAGGGCACACCATCCACCGACTGGCCGCCGACCACCTCGAGAGGTTCGGCGGCCGGCCCGTCCGTGCCACCAGCCCCCAGGGCAAGTTCGCCGACGGCGCGGCCCTCGTGGACGGGCAGGTGCTCCAGCACGCCGAGGCGCACGGCAAGCACCTCTTCCTGGACTTCGCGGCCGTCGGCTGGGTCCACGTCCACCTCGGGCTGTTCGGCAAGTACACCTTCGGCCCGGCCCCCGCCCCGCCGTCCACCGAGACCGTACGGCTGCGACTGGCGGGCCCCGGGGGGTACGCGGACCTGCGCGGGCCGACCGCCTGCGCCCTGATCACCGACCCCGAGAAGCAGGCGATCCACGACCGCCTCGGGCCCGACCCGCTGCGCCCCGACGACGACGGCGACGCCGCCTGGACCCGGATCTCCCGCAGCCGGGTCAGCGTGGCCGCGCTGCTCATGGACCAGAAGGTGGTCGCGGGCGTGGGCAACGTCTACCGCGCCGAGGTGCTGTTCCGGCACGGCATCGACCCGTACCGCCCGGGCCGCGGGCTGGCCCGCGCCGAATGGGACGCGATCTGGTCCGACCTCGCGGAGCTGATGCGCGAGGGCGTACGGAACAACCGGATCGACACGGTCCGCCCCGAGCACACCCCCGAGGCCATGGGCCGTCCGCCGCGCGTCGACGACCACGGCGGCGAGGTCTACGTCTACCGCCGGGCCGGGCAGCCCTGCCACGTCTGCGGCGGTGAGATCCGCACCGCCGGTCTCGCGGCCCGGAATCTGTTCTGGTGCCCCGCTTGCCAGCGGTCCTGAGGCGCGGTCCCCGACGCTCCGTCAGAAGGCGCCGCCCGCCCACCCGCCGTCCGCGGTGCCGACGGAGCGCTCGCATTCGGTCAACTCCCGCCGGAACGCGGATTTCTCCGGCGGCCGGGGTACGACTCCGAAGGGGAGTACCAGCTTTCCGTACCAATCATCCCAAACAGCCGATCGGGCACCCCCGGCTCCGCGCTCATATCCCCATCCCCAGCAGCGGTTTCCCGTACACGCGCACGAATATCGCTTACGATTGCCCCCCTGGCTGGGTGGTTCAACGCGCCACGAATCGACGCGCGTCCGAACGGGTGGGTAGGGTCCCGATGCAATGACTGGCGGCGCGGACACTCCGATGGCCCGGATGCGCAAAGCTCTGCACCGGGCTCGCACAGGCGTGCGCAAAGCCGGAGTCGACTACTTCCGCGGCGAGGGCTCCGACCGGCTCGCCCTGGCCCTGCTGCTCCTCGCCGTCCCCGCCATCGCCTGCGGCACCATCGCCACCCCCGACTGGTGCGCCCCCTCCGCCCTCGTCCTGCCGATCGTCGCGGGCGGACTGCTGCTGCGCCCCGCCAGCCTGCTCGCCCTGTACGCGGCCGCCGCCACCGCCCTCATCGTGGAGTCCGCCGTCCTCGGCCCGTACACCGAGGAGGACACCTCCGCCCGGGTCACCCCCGGCACCATCCTCGTGGTCGCCGCCGTCGGCTTCTCCGGGCTGCTCATCGCCCAGTTCCGCAGCCGGGTCGGCGTGCCCTGGCGGCGCGGCGGCACCATGCTCTTCGACCTGCGCGAGCGCATCCGCGTCCAGAGCAAGCTGCCCGCCCTGCCGCGCGGCTGGCACCGCGAGATGGCCCTCCGCCCGGCCGGCGGCCAGTCCTTCTCCGGCGACTTCGTGGTCGCCGCCCGCACCGGCAACGGCGGCCGCACCCTCGAGGTCGTCCTCACCGACGTCTCCGGCAAGGGCATGGACGCCGCCTCCCGCGCCCTCCTGCTCTCCGGCGCCTTCGGCGGCCTCCTCGGCTCGCTGCCCCCGCACGGCTTCCTCCCGGCGGCCAACGGCTATCTGCTGCGCCAGGACTGGGAAGAGGGCTTCGCGACCTCCGTCCACCTCGTACTCGACCTCGACAGCGGCGACTTCGAGCTGTTCTCGGCCGGTCATCTGCCCGCGCTCCAGCTCAGCGCGGGCACCGGCAAGTGGGAGGAGAAGTCCGCCGACGGTCCGCTGCTGGGCGTCTACGACGGCGCCCAGTTCGACCCCACCAAAGGCACCCTGCGCCCCGGCGACGTCCTGATGCTGTTCACCGACGGCCTCGTCGAGACCGCCGACCGCGACATCAGCGAGGGCATCGACCACCTGACGGGCGAGGCCGACCGCTACGTCGCCTCCGGCTTCCACGGCGCGGCCTGGCACCTGATCGAGACGGTGGCGAAGGACGTCAACGACGACCGGGCGCTCCTGCTGATCTGCCGCCAGTAGAGCCGCCTTACCGGGGGTTAACCCCACCCCGTTACGGCGGCGGCCGCCATGGCCCCGGGTCACCCCGATCCCTACGTTCGTAGGGCGCGAAAGACATCGGGCGAACTCCGGAGAAGGGCCACCACCATGCGGCTGCGCAAGCGGCGTACGACAGCGGCGCCCCCGGCACCGCACCCCGCCCCTGCCACCCCCGCCATCGAACTCCATGGCGTCCAGCGCCGCTACGGCCGCGGCGGCACCGCCGTGCACGCGCTCCGCGGCATCGACCTCGCCCTCCCGCACGGCAGCTTCACCGCCGTCATGGGCCCCTCGGGCTCCGGCAAGTCGACGTTCCTCCAGTGCGCCGCCGGGCTCGACCGGCCGACCGCCGGGTCCGTCACGCTCGGCGGCACCGAGATCACCGGACTGAGCGAGAACAAGCTCACCACGCTGCGCCGCAGCCGCCTCGGCTTCGTCTTCCAGGCGTTCAACCTGCTGCCCTCCCTCACCGTCGAGCAGAACGTGCTGCTCCCCATGCGGCTCGCCGGAGCCCGCCCCGACCGCCACCGGGCCCGCGAGGTCCTGGCCCAGGTCGGGCTGCACGAGCACGCCCGGCGCCGCCCGGGACAGCTGTCCGGCGGGCAACAGCAGCGTGTGGCCATCGCCCGCGCGCTCGTCACCCGCCCCGACGTCGTCTTCGCCGACGAGCCGACCGGCGCCCTGGACACCGTCACCGCCGCCGAGGTGCTCGGGCTGCTGCGGCACGCGGTGGACGCGCTCGGCGCGACCGTGGTGATGGTCACCCACGACCCGGTCGCCGCGAGCTACGCAGACCGGGTGCTGTTCCTCGCGGACGGACGCGTGGCCGACCGGCTCACCCGCGCCCCCGCGCACGAGATCGCCGACCGCATGACCCGTCTCACCGCCCGTACTCCAGCGGCCCCAGGGGGTGTCTTGCCGACCATGCCGGGCTCGCGACGCGTGGCACGGCATCTCGCGGCCCCGCGCTCGTCGCGCGCAGCGCCTCCCCCAGCTACCGCTGGGAGGTACCCCCTGCGCCCCCAGCTACCGCTGGGAGGTGCCCCCTGACGCCGCTCGCTGATCCGGCCTGGTCGACAAGACACCCCCTCGCCGTCGTCCGGTGAGGGCCCTCACCAACGGACTGGCCCGCGCCTCCGTCCGCTTCAAGCCCGCCGCCTTCGCGGGCACCTTCGTCGCCCTGATGATGACCGCGATGATCGTGTCCGCCTGCGGCATCCTGCTGGAGACCGGAGTACGGGCCTCCGTACCGCCCGAGCGCTACGCGAGCACCCCGGTCGTCGTCGCCGCCGACCAGCGCGCGCACCACATCACCGGACGCGGCGAGGAGCGGGAGGACGCGTCCGAACCGGTCCCCGACCGGGCCCGGCTCGACGCCGCGCTCGTCACCACCGCCGCCCGCATCCACGGAACGGCCGCCGCCGCACCCGACACGACCTTCCCGCTGCGCACCGCCTCACCGGGCACGCTGACCGGCCACGGCTGGGGCGCGGCGCCCTTCACCGGCGTGACGCTCACCACCGGCACACCGCCCCGGGCGGGCGACGTCGTGCTCGACGAGGGAGCCGCCCGCGCGACGGGCACCGCGGTCGGCGGCAGTATCACGGTGAGCGCCCCGGACGGGAGGCACGCCTTCCGGGTGTCCGGCATCGCCCGGGGCACGGCCGAGGACGGGCCCACCGCCTGGTTCACCGACGCCCGCGCCCGGGCCCTCTCCGGCCACCCCCGTACCGTCGACGCGTTCCTCGTCCGCCCGGCCCCCGGCACCGGCCCGGACCGCCTGGCCGCGCACCTGAAGGACGCGTACGGCGGCACCGCGCGGGTGCACACCGGCGACGGACGCGGCGCGGCCGAGGACCCCTCGCTCGCGGGGGCCAGGGAACTGCTCATCGCCCTCGGCGGCTCCTTCGGCGGGATCGCCACCGCCGTCGCCGTCTTCACCGCCGCGGGCACCGTCGCACTCTCGGTCGGCCAGCGCGCCCGCGAGGTCGCCCTGCTGCGCGCGATCGGCGCCACCCCGCGCCAGATCCGCCGCTCCATCGCGGCCGAGGCGCTGCTCGTCGCCCCGCTCGCGGGCGCGCTGGGCTGCCTGCCCGGCATCGCCCTCGCGCACTGGTGGTTCGGACAGCTGAAGGACAAGGGCGCGATCCCCGCCCCCGTGGACCTCTCGGTCTCCTGGATTCCGCTCGTCACCGCCGTCGGCGCGGGCCTGGTCAGCTCGCTGCTGGCGGGCCTGATGGCCGCCCGCCGCCCGGCCCGGATCAAGCCGGGCCAGGCGCTCGGCGAGGCGGCCGTCGAACGGCTGCGCCCCGGGGTGATCCGCACCCTGCTGGGCACGGCGGCCCTGGTCGGCGGCATCGTGCTGGCCGGGGTCGCCGCCTCGACCTCGGGGGAGGACGCAGCCAACACCGCGCTCGGGGTCGTGATGCTCTTCATGCTGGCCGTGGCCCTGCTCGGCCCGCTGGTCGCCCGGCTGTGCGCCTGGCTGATCGGACTGCCGCTGCGCGCGGGCGCGGCCCCGGCCGTCCTGGCGGCGGCCAACACCCTGGCCCATGCCCGGCGGCTGGCCTCCGCGATCACCCCGATCGTGCTGGCCATGGCGTTCTCCTCGACGCTCGTGTTCCTGCACACCAGTGAGGACCATGCGATGGCCGGGCAGCGGCGCGCCGGGATCGTCGCCGACCAGGTCGTGTCCGCACCCGGCGGCCTCCCGGCCGACACGGCGGACCGCGCCGCCTCCGTGCCCGGCGTGGCGGCGGCGGTGGGCGTGCTGCGCACCGGGGTGCTCGTCACGACGGGCTCGTCGCTCCAGGGCGAGACGGCCCAGGGCGTCTCCGGGAGCGGCCGTGCGCTGGCCGCCGTACAGGACCTGGACGTCCGCACCGGCCGCCTGGCGGACCTGGGGCCGGGCCGGGTGGCGGTCGACGCCGGCCTCGCGCAGTCCGCGCACGTCCGCGTGGGCGACCGGCTCCGGCTGCGCCTCCCGGACGGCACGAGGGCCGCCCCCGAGGTGGTCGCGACGTACGGCAGGGGTCTGGGCACCGCCCGGATCACCCTGCCCCGCGCGGCCCTGGCGGCTCACGTGACGTCGGCCTTCGACGCCGATGTGCTGGTACGGGACGACGCGGGCGCGGACCGCGAGGCCGTCGCGGCGGCGCTCGGGAAGCGGCTCGGCGAGCAGGTCACCGGCCGGGACGGCTACGCGGCCGCCGAGGACCGGGACCGCGCCCTCAACGCCTGGTCCAACACCACCATGGCCGCGGTGCTCGGCGGCTTCGCCGCGGTCGCCGCCGCCAACACCCTGGTGATGACGGTCCTCGACCGCCGCCGGGAACTGGGCACCCTGCGCCTGATCGGATCGACCCGGCGACAGGTGCTGGAGATGGTGCGCTGGGAGGCGCTGCTGGTGGCCACGGCCGGTGTCGCGCTGGGCACGGCGATCGCCCTGGCCACGCTCGTACCGATGGCGCGCGGGCTGACCGGCGAGGGCCCGTACGTCCCGCCGCTGACGTACGCCGGGTTCGTGGGTGCGGCCGTGGCGCTCGGGCTCGCGGCGACGGCCCTGCCCGCCCGCGCGGCGCTGCGCCGCGAGACGCCCGGAGGGGCGCGGTGAGCGAAACGGCGAAGGGGCCGGGACCATGCGGTCCCGGCCCCTTCGGGCGATCTTCGAGCCGTCAGGCGGCCGTACGGTGACGGGCCTGCTCGGCGGGGTCCTTGCGGAAGGCCCACTTCATCTTCGGCTCCATCGCGAAGCGGAAGGCGCGCTGTACCGGCGGGGTGCACAGCACGGTGATGACGGAGGCGGCGACGACGGTGACGGTGATCTCACCCAGCGGCTTGTGCAGCCAGTCGATGTCGAACCAGCCCCAGAAGCGGGAGCCCTTGGCGAGGAAGCCGTGCAGCAGGTAGCCGTACAGCGTCCCGGCGCCCAGCACGGTGAACCACATCTTCCGCCGCGGCACCCAGGCGAAGAAGCACGCCACGAGGACCATCGAGCAGCCGAACATGGCCAGGGTCATCACGGGGCCGGTCCACGCCGGGGCGTGGAGCTCCTGGACGCTGTCGCGGTGGTAGAACCAGGCCGAGTTCATCCGGGGCGCCGCCCAGTAGGCGAACAGCAGGGCGCACGCGAAGATCGGCACGGCGGCCAGCCGCATCTTCGGGCCCCGCATCCGGTGGAAGTGCTCGGGCTTCATGCACAGGCCGATGACGAAGAACGGCAGGAACTGGAGGACCCGCTGGAGGTCGAGGTCGTCGCCGATGTCGGGCGAGACGGACGCCAGGGTGGCGATCGCCAGCGAGAGCGGGACCGGCCAGCGCACCAGCTTCCAGATCGGCGTCGTCAGCCGCCACACGAACAGCGCGACCAGGAACCACGTCAGGTACCAGGGGTCGAGCAGGCTGATCGGGTGGCCCGGGTCGTCGTCGGCCCAGCGCTTGAAGAAGCTGTACGCGACCTCGAACAGCACGTACGGCACCGCGATCCCGGTGATGAGCCGCTTGAGCCGGTCCGGTCGCATGTCGAAGCTGCGGGAGAAGAAGCCGGAGATGATGATGAAGGCCGGCATGTGGAAGGTGTACACCGTCATGTACAGGGCTTCCGCGGTGCGGCTCGTATCGGTGAGCGGCTCCCACGAGTGGGCCATCGCGACCAGCACGATCGCGAGGTACTTCGCGTTGTCGAAGAACGCGTCCCGCTGCTTCGGCTTCGGCCCGGCAGGGGCTTCGGCGGCGGGCTGGGTCGCCTGGCTCCCTGCTTCTTCGCGCTGCGGTGTGGGGGACGCCCCGGCCTCGGCCTCCCGGGCCGGGGGGAGCGGGGACCGCTGGGAACCGTGCGGGCGCAGGGAGTTGGTCACAGGCCCTCCCACCAGGAGCTGGGGGAGAGCACCCGGGACCGCACTGCGCGTGGGGGAGAGATGGCAGCGTGGAACATCTGAGGCACGATAGCGCCGAAACCTCTAATGCGTAAAACCTCGACCAGATCTTCCCCAGTAATACGGTTCACACTCCGGCCGATAGCCGACCGTTATCAAGTCGACATAGCGATCCGGTTGTTCGATATGAGGAACAAAGCTGTCCGTTCTGTCAGGTTTCATCCCCCTTAAATGGTGCATATGCCCCCCGGGTGGCTCCGGCGGAATGTCTGATTCATGGAAATCGGAATTCCCCTCCGCGTTATGTGATCAGGTCGCAAATTGATCCATGTGCGGTCCCTCACGTGACCTCTCGGATACCCCGCGGAATTGTGGGGAGCGTCACCCGTGTCCATCCGTGTAAGGGATTCTTGACGGGGTACCAGACGGGTGGGTGTGGTGTGCGTCGACGCAGGTGATCACCTCACCCTGCTGCTGTGGAGCCGTAGTTGATGGCACGATGGTTGCAGCGGGGGTGTGCGAGGTCGCGTGCTTCCGGGGCCGGGTGAAGACATGAGCGACCGAGGAAGCGTGATCAGCTGTGGTCATTTCCCTGTCATTGGTGGTGCTGGTAGGGATCATCCTCGTACTGATGATCCGGGCCGGGAAGATGAAGGCGGGGCCGGCGCTCGTCGCCGCGCTCTTCGGCTTTCTCCTGGCCTCTTCCGACCTGGCGCCGAACATCCAGGACTTCCTCGACTCGGTCGCCAGCTCCATCAGCGACATCAATCTCTGAATACGCCGACGGCCCGGCCCCGGAGGATCCTCCGGGGCCGGGCCGTCGTGCGAGTGGAGCGGGCGACGGGAATCGAACCCGCGTAGCCAGTTTGGAAGACTGGGGCTCTACCATTGAGCTACGCCCGCACGCGCCGCGCGTCGCCCGGGTCTGATCACCCGGGCCGCGGCACGGGAAGCATCGTAGCGGGTCCGGGCCCTTTCCCGCACACCCTTGCCCACCGGTGGAATAACGGGCAGCCGGGGCGTCCGCGGCCATGTACCCTACGTGTCGCACCGACGGGGTGTGGCGCAGCTTGGTAGCGCGTCCGCTTTGGGAGCGGAAGGTCGTCGGTTCGAATCCGGCCACCCCGACCATCCACAGCCGTCAAGATCGCGTTGTGGGCCGCGTCATGCTTGCGGTTACTATGCAAGCTGCGCGTCTGTGTCTTTCTTTACCGGGCGCGATCCGCTGCGAAGCATCAGTGCGAGGCAGCAGAACACCACACGTCAGCCCCAAGGAGACCGAACCGTGAAGAGCGCCGTGGAGAACCTGAACCCGACCCGGGTTCGGCTCACTGTCGAGGTGCCCTTCGAGGAGCTCAAGCCCAGCCTCGACGCGGCGTACAAGAAGATCAACCAGCAGGTCACGGTGCCTGGCTTCCGCAAGGGCAAGATTCCGGCCCGCATCATCGACCAGCGTTTCGGCCGCGGCGCGGTGCTGGAGGAGGCCGTCAACGACGCCCTTCCGAAGTTCTACACCGACGCGGTCAACGAGGGTGAGCTGAACCCGCTCGGGCAGCCCGAGGTCGACATCACGGAGCTCAAGGACAACGAGCTCCTGACGTTCACCGCCGAGGTGGACATCCGCCCGTCGATCGAGATCCCGGACTACTCCGGCATCGAGGTCACCGTCGACTCCGTCGAGGTCTCGGACGAGGACATCGACAAGTCGGTCGAGCAGCTGCGCGACCGCTTCGCCACCACCAGCCCCGTCGAGCGCGCCGCCGCCGAGGGCGACATCGTCGTGATCGACCTGGAGGCCAAGGTCGACGGCGAGGTACTGGAGGACGGCGTCGCCGAGGGCGTCACCTACACCATCGGCTCCGGTGAGCTGCTCGACGGCATCGACGAGGCCGTGACCGGCCTGGAGGCCGGTGGCACCGCCACCTTCACCTCCGAGCTGAAGGGCGGCTCCGCGCAGGGCAAGGAGGCCGAGGTCTCCGTCAAGGTGAACGAGGTCAAGGCCCGCGAGCTGCCCGAGCTGGACGACGACTTCGCCCAGCTGGCCAGCGAGTTCGACACCCTCGAGGAGCTGCGCGAGGACAGCCGCAAGCGGCTGGAGCAGTCGAAGAAGTACGACCAGGCCACCCAGGCCCAGGAGAAGGTGCTGGACGCCCTCCTGGAGCTGGTCGAGGTGCCGATCCCCGAGAAGCTGCTCGAGGACGAGATCCAGACCCGGAAGCACAACCTGGAGCACCACCAGCTCGGCCAGATGGGCCTGAACCTGGAGTCCTACCTGGAGCTTCAGGGCAAGTCCGCCGAGGAGTTCGACGCCGAGCTCAAGGAGCAGGCCGAGAAGGGCATCCGGACCCAGTTCGTCCTCGACGAGCTGGTCAACAAGGAGAAGCTGTCCGTCGGCCAGGAGGAGCTCACCGAGCACCTGATGCGCCGTGCGCAGTCCTCCGGCATGAGCCCGGACCAGTTCGCCCAGCAGGTCGTCGAGGGCGGCCAGGTGCCGATGCTCGTCGGCGAGGTCGCCCGCGGCAAGGCGCTCGCGGTCGTGGTCGAGGCCGCCAAGGTCGTGGACGACAAGGGCGAGACCGTGGACCTGGACGACGAGGACGAGACCGCCGAGACGGTCGAGGCCGCCGCCGAGGGCGATGAGGCCACCGAGGCGGGCGCCGAGGCCCCCGGGGCCACGGAGGCCGCCGCCGAGGCCGCTCCCGAGCAGGAGAAGGCGCAGGAGAAGGCCGAGGGCTGATCCTCGCCGCTCCACAGCCCGTACGAACGGGCCCGAACGTCTGCACGCGTCCGGGCCCGTTCGTGTTCCGCGGAGTCCCCGGGCCGGTGGCGCCCAGGACCCGCGGAACCTGCGCTCAGAGCGAACAGTTCCTGATGCGGGATGGCGCCCGCCGACCAGCGCGTTAGGGTCCGTAGATACGAGGGCAGGGAGTCTCGCAGGTCCGCCGGATCGCACCGGCCGGCCCGTCCCGAGCCCAGAAGAAGACGCTGAGACGGCCAGTCGCCGTCAGAGACGAGCAGGTGGATACGTGACGAATACGATGCCTTCCGCCGCCGGCGAGCCGACCGGCGGTGGCCTCGGCGACCAGGTCTACAACCGGCTGCTCGGTGAGCGGATCATCTTCCTCGGCCAGCCGGTCGACGACGAAATCGCCAACAAGATCACCGCGCAGCTGCTCCTGCTCGCCGCGGACCCGGACAAGGACATCAACCTCTACATCAACTCTCCGGGCGGCTCGATCTCGGCGGGCATGGCGATCTACGACACCATGCAGTTCATCCCGAACGACGTCGTCACCATCGCCATGGGCCTCGCCGCCTCGATGGGACAGTTCCTGCTGAGCGCGGGCACCCCCGGCAAGCGGTTCGCGCTGCCGAACGCCGAGATCCTGATCCACCAGCCGTCCGCGGGCCTGGCCGGTTCGGCCTCGGACATCAAGATCCACGCCGAGCGGCTGCTGCACACCAAGCGGCGGATGGCCGAGCTGACCGCGTTCCACACCGGTCAGACCGTTGAGCAGATCACCCGCGACTCCGACCGCGACCGCTGGTTCTCCGCCCAGGAGGCCAAGGAGTACGGCCTGGTCGACGACGTCATGGCCTCGGCCTCGGGCGTTCCGGGCGGGGGCGGCACCGGGGCCTGAGCCCCGCCGTCCCGTAGCCGACCTCCAGCCCTTTGATCGCCACAGGATGGTGAACACCCAGATGAACAACTTTCCCGGCAGCGGCCTCTACGACGGCCCGATGGCCGAATCGCGCTATGTCGTTCCGCGCTTCGTCGAGCGCACCTCCCAGGGTGTCCGGGAGTACGACCCGTACGCGAAGCTCTTCGAGGAGCGCGTGATCTTCCTGGGCGTCCAGATCGACGACGCCTCGGCCAACGACGTCATGGCGCAGCTCCTGTGCCTGGAGTCGATGGACCCGGACCGCGACATCTCGGTCTACATCAACTCGCCCGGCGGCTCGTTCACCGCGCTGACCGCCATTTACGACACGATGCAGTTCGTCAAGCCCGATATTCAGACGGTTTGCATGGGCCAGGCGGCGTCCGCCGCGGCCGTGCTGCTCGCCGCCGGTACGCCCGGCAAGCGGATGGCGCTGCCCAACGCACGTATCCTGATCCACCAGCCCTACAGTGAGACGGGGCGTGGTCAGGTCTCCGACCTGGAGATCGCGGCCAACGAGATCCTGCGGATGCGGTCGCAGCTGGAGGAGATGCTGGCCAAGCACTCCACCACGCCGATCGAGAAGATCCGTGACGACATCGAGCGGGACAAGATCCTGACCGCCGAGGAGTCGCTGGAATACGGTCTGGTCGACCAGATCGTCTCGACCCGTAAGACCTCGGTCGGCCTGGGCTGAAGCCCGGGCGACCCGGCGCCCCTTGGACCAGTTAGGTCCAAGGGGGGCCCGAACCGGGGGCCCGGCAAGGTACCGTCATAGAGGGCTGGGGGCCGGCCCCCGGAAACATCAAGCGGAAAGCTCGCAGCGCAAGCACCCGGTTCCGCGGAGCAAAGCGGATCCAAGGCGAAGGGGAAGCACCTCGTGGCACGCATCGGTGACGGCGGCGACCTGCTCAAGTGCTCGTTCTGCGGGAAGAGCCAGAAGCAGGTGAAGAAGCTCATCGCGGGCCCTGGTGTGTACATCTGCGATGAGTGCATCGATCTCTGCAACGAGATCATCGAGGAAGAGCTGGCCGAGACCTCCGAGGTGCGGTGGGAGGAACTCCCCAAGCCGCGGGAGATCTACGAGTTCCTCGAGGGCTATGTGGTCGGCCAGGAGGCCGCCAAGAAGGCCCTGTCCGTCGCGGTCTACAACCACTACAAGCGGGTCCAGGCCGGTGAGAACGGCAGCCACAGCAAGGACGACGGCATCGAGTTGGCGAAGTCCAACATCCTGCTGCTCGGTCCGACCGGCTCCGGGAAGACCCTGCTCGCGCAGACCCTCGCCCGGATGCTCAACGTTCCCTTCGCCATCGCCGACGCCACCGCGCTCACCGAGGCGGGCTACGTCGGCGAGGACGTGGAGAACATCCTCCTCAAGCTGATCCAGGCCGCCGACTACGACGTCAAGAAGGCCGAGACGGGCATCATCTACATCGATGAGATCGACAAGGTGGCCCGCAAGAGCGAGAACCCCTCGATCACCCGTGACGTCTCCGGCGAGGGCGTGCAGCAGGCGCTCCTGAAGATCCTCGAGGGCACCACGGCCTCCGTTCCGCCGCAGGGCGGCCGGAAGCACCCGCACCAGGAATTCATCCAGATCGACACGACGAACGTGCTGTTCATCGTCGGCGGCGCCTTCGCCGGTCTGGAGAAGATCATCGAGTCGCGGGCCGGCGCCAAGGGCATCGGCTTCGGCGCCACGATCCGCTCCAAGCGCGAGATCGAGGCCAGCGACCAGTTCCAGGAGGTCATGCCGGAGGACCTGGTGAAGTTCGGGATGATCCCGGAGTTCATCGGCCGTCTCCCCGTCATCACCTCCGTCCACAACCTCGACCGCGAGGCGCTGCTCCAGATCCTGGTCGAGCCGCGGAACGCGCTCGTGAAGCAGTACCAGCGGCTGTTCGAACTCGACGGCGTGGAGCTGGACTTCGACCGCCCGGCCCTGGAGGCCATCGCCGACCAGGCGATCCTGCGCGGCACCGGCGCGCGGGGCCTGCGCGCCATCATCGAAGAGGTCCTGATGTCGGCGATGTACGAGGTGCCGTCCCGCAAGGACGTGGCCCGCGTCGTCATCACGGAGGACGTCGTCCACTCGAACGTCAACCCGACGCTGGTGCCCCGCTCGCGCGGCACCGAGCCGGGTGAACGGCACGAGAAGAGCGCCTGAGCGCCCCGCAGAGCGCATACGAGAGAGCCCCCGGTTCCCCGGGGGCTCTTCTCGTCCTGGGCGGCCGCGGGGCGTCCTGCGGCCGGTTCAGGCGGGTTTGCGGGTGTCCTCGTAGATGCCCGCGGTCACCTTCGCGAAGGCTTCCACGTCGACGTCGGACGCGGTGGTGTTCTCCGCGTCGACGTCCAGCACCATCGCCGCGTCCGTCTCCTCCGCCCACGCGCACGCCGGAGCGTAGATCCGGTCGTACATCTTCACGACCTCGCAGTCGATGGCGGGCCCGTCCGCGCCGTCCGGCCGGAACGTCTTGCGCTCCTCCTCGACCGCCGGGGAACCCTCGCCGTCCTCGAACCCCTTGAACATCTGGTCCCGGACCGTGTCGGGGTCGTTGATCTCCCCGTACATGCCGGAGAACGCGAGCCCCGAGTTCTCGTCGTCGGCGCGCTTGTACTGGCCGAGGACCGAGGTCGCGCCCTCGGGCATGCTGCCCTGCACGCTGGTGCCCTCGTCCTTCAGCTCGTCGGTGCCCTTGGCCAGGGTGTACGTGCCGTCGTCGAGCGTCTTGGGGGTGACCAGGCGCATCGGCGCGGGGCCGCTGTCTCCGCCGGAGAGCACCACGGCGCCGGTGACGATCGCCCCCACCACCACGAGCCCCGCCGCCGACATCGCGATGATCTTGGTGCGATTGCGGCCCGGCACGGGCCCGGGCGGCACCGGGTAGCCCGGCTGCGCAGCCTGTCCATAGGGGCCCGCCTGCTGCGGATAGCCGTAACCCGGCGGGGGTGCCTGCGGATAGCCGTAACCCGGGTTCTGGGCGTACGGGTTGGGCTCCGCGGACGGCTGCTGCCCCCCGCCGTACGGATTGGGCTGGGCGCCCCCGTACGGGCCGGGCCCGCCGCCGCCGTAGGGACCGGGCGGCGGCGGTGGCTGGTTGTGGCTCATGGGTGTGGTGGTATCCCTCCGGACGGTGGGCGGCGTATGGACGGGCGCGGCGCGGAACCGCTACTTGGGGATCTCGACGCGGACGTCCTTGCGGACCTTCGCGGTGATTTCCCCGGCCTGGTCGACCGACATGCCCCCACCGGAGATCACGGAGGCGGCGTCGGACACGATCACGAAGCCGACCGTGCTGTGGTCGCCCCACATGCAGATCGGAACGGTGAAGCCCTTGCTGCCCACACCGCTCGCGCTGGAGCCGGAACCCGGGGTGAACTTGGCGTTCTGGCACTTGATGACGGCGTCGTCCGTCCCGGCGGGGGTCACCTTCTCGGGGCTGCCGACCAGTTCGGCCTTCCCGCCGCTGCTGTCGGTCGACGGGTCCTTGGTGGCCTCCTTCGCCATCTTCGCGAAGGCGCCGTCGACGACCGTCCCGGGGTCCTTCACCTCGCCCCAGACGCCCTTGAACTGCAACTGCTTCACGGACATCCCGGAGCCGGCCTTGTAGTTCGCGCCCGCGCCTTTCGGGTTCTGCACACCGAACTTCTCGAAGTCGCTGGTGTCACTGGAGGTCATCGAGTCGTCGCCGCTGCCCGCCTGCTTGCTGTACTCGGTGGCCACCGTCTGCGGGGTGGTGAGCTTGTAGCGCTTGCCGTCGTCGGCGACCTCGTCGCCGCCGCTGTCACTGCTGCTGAACACCATCACGCCGCCGATCACCGCGGCCACCGCGACCACCGCGCCGATGGCTATCGCCAGGCCCTTCTTCTTGCCGCCGCCCTGGCCCGGGCCCGGCTGGTACGGCCCCGGCATGCCCGGCTGGCCGTACGGCTGCTGTCCGTAGGGCTGCTGACCGTACGGCGGCTGCTGCGGCTGGCCGTACGGGTTCGGGGGCTGGCCGGGCTGGCCGGGCTGCGGCTGACCGTAGCCGGACTGCGGCTGCTGTCCGTACGGACCGGGCTGCTGGGGAGGCTGCTGCGGGTAGCCGTAGCCGGGCTGGCCGGCGGCACCGCCTTGTCCGTACGGACCCGGCTGCTGGGGCTGCTGGCCGTAGGGGCCCGGCTGGTTGTAGCTCATGCTGTTTCCCTCGTTAGGTTGTGCTCTTGTTGCTAGTTGTCGATTTCGACGCGTGCGTCCTCACGCACCTTGGCGGTCAGCTCCGCGGCGTCCTCCAGCGACATGCTGCCGCCGAGAACGGCCCCCGCCGGATCCGCCATCACCGCGACGCCCAGGGTGCTCTTGTCGCCCCAGACGCACGCGGGTGCCTCCATGGATCCCTGATCCGACGTGAACTTCAGGGACTGGCACTTCATGACGTCCCCGTCGAAGCCGTCCGGCGAGAACTCCTGGGGAGTTCCCTTCGCCTGCGCGGTGCCGTTGTCCTGGAGCGCCTTGACGATGACCGCCAGCGCGAGGTCCGCGCCCCGCTCGGGGTCGGTCACCTCGCCCCAGACACCCGTGAACTTCAGCATCTCCTTGCCGTCGGTCTGGTAGTCGGCCGCCACCAGGTGCGGATCCTTGACCACCGGGACCTGCTGGAGGTCCTTCTTGCCCGCGGCCGACAGATCGCCGTCGTCCGTGCCGCTGCCCTGGCGCTGGTACTCCTCCGCGACCGTCTTCGGGGTGGTGAGTTTGTACGGCCCGCTGTCGCCGCCGAACAGCAGGAACCCGCCCGCCGTCAGCGCGCCCACGACCGCCAGCGCGCCCACCGCCATGCCGATGGTGCGGCCCTTGCCGCGGCCACCGGGCGCGGCGGGCGGCGGCGTCGGCTGCCCGCCGTAGAAGCCCTGCTGCGGCGGGCCCGGCTGACCTGGCTGCCCCGGCTGCGGGGGCTGCTGGGCGTACGGGTTCGCCGGGGAGCCGTACGGGCCGCCGCCGTTGTACGGAGGGGGCGCCGCGTAGCCCCCGGGCTGCGCCGGCTGCGCCGGCTGCGGGTGACCGTAGCCGGTGGGCTGGGCGTACGGATTCGGCACTGGCGGCTGGCCGGCGCCGTGAGGGCCCGGCTGTGCCCCGTAGGGACCGGGCTGCGGCGGCGGCTGCTGATAGCTCATCGTGCCTCTCCTAGATGCGGCATGACAGGTCCCGAACATCCTTCCCGACGCGTACCGGCGGCGTTGCGGCGGGGCCGCAACGGGTTCGTAACGGAGTCCGGCGGCCCTTTAGACTGCGGGGGTGACCGAGAACTCTCAGCAGCGCCCCGACAGCGGGCCGAACAGCCACCCTGAACTGCCGACCCAGTACGCGCCGGCCGACGTAGAGGGGCAGCTGTACGAGCGCTGGGTAGAGCGCGGTTACTTCGAGGCGGACGCCAAGAGCGGCAAGGATCCGTACACCGTCGTTATTCCGCCGCCCAACGTGACCGGATCGCTCCACCTGGGCCACGCCTTCGAGCACACGCTCATCGACGCGCTCACCCGCCGGAAGCGGATGCAGGGCTTCGAGACGCTGTGGCAGCCGGGCATGGACCACGCCGGTATCGCCACCCAGAACGTGGTCGAGCGCGAGCTGGCCAAGGAGGGCCTCTCCCGCCACGACCTGGGTCGCGAGGCGTTCGTCGAGCGCGTGTGGCAGTGGAAGAACGAGTCCGGCGGGCAGATTTCGGGCCAGATGCGGCGGCTGGGCGACGGCGTCGCGTGGAACCGCGAGCGGTTCACCATGGACGACGGGCTGTCCAAGGCCGTCCAGACCATCTTCAAGAAGCTCTACGACGATGAGCTGATCTACCGCGCCGAGCGCATCATCAACTGGTGCCCCCGCTGCCTCACGGCCATCTCCGACATCGAGGTGGAGTACCAGGACGACGACGGCGAGCTGGTGTCCATCCGGTACGGCGAGGGAGACACCGCGATCGTCGTCGCCACCACCCGGGCCGAGACGATGCTCGGCGACACCGCGGTCGCCGTCCACCCCGACGACGACCGCTACCGGCACATGGTCGGCACCGAGATCGAGCTGCCGCTCACCGGCCGCCGCATCCCCGTCGTCGCCGACGAGCACGTCGACCCGGAGTTCGGCACCGGCGCGGTCAAGGTCACCCCGGCCCACGACCCGAACGACTTCGAGATCGGGCAGCGCCACGGCCTGCCGAACCTCAGCGTCATGGACGAGCACGCGGTGATCACCGCGCACGGTCCCTTCCAGGGCCTGGACCGGCTGGAGGCGCGCAGCGCCATCGTCGGCGCCCTGCGCGCCGAGGGCCGGATCGTCGCCGAGAAGCGCCCGTACACCCACTCCGTGGGCCACTGCTCGCGCTGCAAGACCACGATCGAGCCGCGGCTGTCCATGCAGTGGTGGGTCAAGGTCGGCCCGCTGGCCAAGGAGGCGGGCGACGCCGTCCGCGACGGCCGGGTGAAGATCCACCCGGAGGACATGTCGAAGCGCTACTTCGACTGGGTCGACAACCTGCACGACTGGTGCATCTCGCGCCAGCTGTGGTGGGGGCACCGGATCCCGGTCTGGTACGGGCCGGACGGCGAGGTCGTCTGCGTCGGACCGGACGAGGAGCCGCCGAGCGGCGAAGGCTGGACGCAGGACAGTGACGTCCTGGACACCTGGTTCTCCTCCGGCCTGTGGCCGTTCTCCACGCTCGGCTGGCCCGAGCGGACCGACAGCCTGGCGAAGTTCTATCCGAACTCGGTCCTGGTCACCGGCTACGACATCCTTTTCTTCTGGGTCGCCCGGATGATGATGTTCGGCCTGTACGCGATGGACGGCACCCCGCCGTTCCACACCATCGCCCTGCACGGAATGGTCCGCGACCAGTTCGGCAAGAAGATGTCCAAGTCCTTCGGGAACGCGGTCAATCCGCTGGACTGGATGGACGCCTACGGCTCCGACGCCGTCCGCTTCACCCTCGCCCGCGGCGCCAACCCCGGCGTGGACGTGCCGATCGGCGAGGACTGGGTCCAGGCGTCCCGTAACTTCGCCAACAAGATCTGGAACGCGACCCGCTTCGCGCTGATGAACGGCGCGACGGTCGAGGGCGAACTGCCCGCCCCCGAGCGGCTGTCGGCCACCGACCGCTGGATCCTGTCGCGGCTGAACGAGGTCGTCGCGGACGTCGACGCGTTCTACGACGACTACCAGTTCGCGAAGCTCTCGGACACGCTCTTCCACTTCGCGTGGGACGAGGTCTTCGACTGGTACGTCGAGCTGTCCAAGACCACCTTCCAGAAGGGCGGCGCGGAGGCCGACGTCTCGCGGCGCGTCCTCGGCGAGGTCCTCGACGTCACGCTGCGGCTGCTGCACCCGGTGGTCCCGTTCGTCACCGAGAAGCTGTGGACGGCGCTCACCGGTCAGGAGTCGGTCGTCATCGCCGACTGGCCGAAGGACAGCGGCTTCCGCGACGAGGCCGCCGAGCGGGAGATCGAGAACCTTCAGCAGGTGGTCACCGAGGTCCGCCGGTTCCGCGCCGACCAGGGCCTCCAGCCTGGCCAGAAGGTCCCGGCCCGGCTCGAGCTGTCCGGTACCTCGCTCGCCGCGCACGAGGACGCGATGCGCTCCCTGCTGCGCCTCCAGCCCGCCGGGGAGGGCTTCACCGCCACCGCCTCGCTGCCGGTGGCGGGCGCGACCGTGGCCCTGGACCTGTCCGGCGTGATCGACGTGGAGGCCGAGCGCAAGCGGCTGGTCAAGGACCTCGCCGCGGCGGAGAAGGAGAAGGCGCAGACGACGGCCAAGCTGTCCAACGAAGGGTTCCTGGCCAAGGCGCCCGACCACGTGGTGGAGAAGATCCGCGTCCGGCAGACGACGGCCGAGGCCGACATCGCCAGGATCACCGCGCAGTTGGCGTCCCTGCCCCAGGGCTGACCCCCGACCGGTGCCCGAGCGCCCCCGTCCTCCGCGGCGGGGGCGCTCCGTGCTTCAGGGCCGGTGTGCGATGTCCCACAGTGGCCCGGGGGAAGCCCATCCACGGGCTCAGCCGGGAACCCGTAGCCGTCTTCCGGGAGTTATCCACCCGTACGTCCCGGAAGGAGCTCCCCCCCTCCCATGAACAAACCGCTGCGGCGCGCCTCGGTCTTCTCCCTGCTGCTCGTGCTGGTCCTGCTCGCCTGGGTCACCTATGTCCAGGTGGTGGAGGGCGGCGGCTTCCGGGACAACTCCCACAACGAACGCACGGCCATCAGCCAGTACGCGAACCCGCTGGGCAACATCATGGCCGGGGGCAAGCCCATCACCGGCTCCTCCGCCACCACCGGCGATCTGAAGTTCAAGCGGACCTATAAGGACGGGAAGGTCTACGCGCCGGTCACCGGCTATGCCTCGCAGTCGTACGGCAGCAACCAGCTGGAGGCCCTCGACCGGTCCGTGCTCGACGGCTCCGACACCCGGCTGAAGAACCCCCTCCAGGCGCTCACCCGGGAGCCGTCCAAGCCGGGCGACGTGATGACCACGATCGACCCGGCCGTGCAGGAGGCCGCGTACAAGGGGCTGGGGAACAACACCGGCGCGGCCGTGGCGCTCGACCCGGAGACCGGCAAGGTGCTCGCCCTGGCCAGCACGCCGTCGTACGACCCGAGTGCCTTCGCCGGGTCCGGCACCTCCGACCAGAAGAACTGGCTGAAGCTGTCGAAGGACAAGGATCAGCCGATGCTGAACCGGGCGCTGCGCCAGACGTATCCGCCGGGGTCGGCGTTCAAGCTGGTGGTCGCGGCGGCCGCCCTGGAGGACGGGCTGTACTCGTCGGTGGACGAGCCGACCAAGAGCCCGGACCCGTACCGGCTGCCGGGCACGGTCACCGACATGAAGAACGAGAACGCGTCGGCGCCCTGCAAGAACGCGACGATCCGCACGGCCCTCCAGTACTCGTGCAATACGGTCTTCGCGAAGATGGCCGTGGACCTGGGCGAGTCCAAGCTGGGCGCCGAGGCCAAGAAGCTGGGCTTCGACGCCTCGGAGCTGGACATCCCGGTGCGCGCGGCGAAGAGCGTGTACCCGAGCGGCATGGACCGCTCGCAGACGGCGCTGACCGGCATGGGCCAGTTCGACGTGACCGCGACCCCCCTCCAGATGGCGATGGTCTCCTCGGCGATCGCGAACGACGGCAAGCTGATGAAGCCGTACGAGGTGGACCGCACGACGGACGGGAACGCCAGCGCGCTCGACCGCACCCACCCGGAGACCATCACCCGGGCGATGTCGGGGTCCACGGCGAAGGAGCTGCGGTCGGCGATGCAGACGGTGGTGCAGAAGGGCACGGGCACCAACGCGAAGATCCCCGGGGTCGAGGTCGGCGGCAAGACCGGTACCGCGCAGCACGGCGAGAACAACAGCGGTAATCCGTTCGCGTGGTTCGTGAGTTACGCGGATGACGGCAGCGGCCACAAGATCGCGGTCGCGGTGGTGGTCGAGGACAGCGACGCCCCGCGCGCGGACATCTCCGGCGGTGGCCTGGCCGGGCCGATCGCCAAGTCGATGATGTCGGCCGCCGTGGGCGGCGGGGCGGCCTCCTGAGGGGCCGTCCCGAGGGACCGTTCCGGGAGCGCGTGGGCGCTTCCTCGGCCTGTCAGGGGTCACTCGTAGACTGGTCCGTGTGAGCGAGCGCCCCCAGAACGAACCGGACGAACAGAACGAATCGGATGAATTCGACGAGATCGTCGGTGCCGAGACCGACCGCGACCCCGATCTGGCGGTGATCGAGGCCGGCAGCCGCACGCTGCGTGCGCAGTCCGGCCCGCCGGAGGGCGACGGCATCCCGGCCCGTCCCGCCGACCCCGAGGTGGACCGCGCGCTGCGCGAGGTGGAGGCGGAGCTGGCCACGCGGTGGGAGGAGACCAAGCTCGACCCCTCGCTGGTGCGCATCGAAGGGCTGCTGGACATCCTCGGCTCGCCGCACCGGGCCTACCCCTCGATCCACATCACCGGGACGAACGGCAAGACCAGCACCGCCCGCATGATCGAGGCGCTGCTGGGCTCCTTCGAGCTGCGCACCGGTCGCTACACCAGCCCGCACGTGCAGTCCGTCACCGAGCGGATCAGCCTGGACGGGGCGCCGATCTCCGCCGAGCGCTTCATCGAGACCTACCAGGACATCGCGCCGTACATCGAGATGGTCGACGCCCGGCAGGAGTACCGGCTGTCGTTCTTCGAGGTGCTCACCGGCATGGCGTACGCGGCCTTCGCGGACGCGCCGGTGGACATCGCGGTCGTCGAGGTCGGCATGGGGGGCTCCTGGGACGCCACCAATGTGATCGACTCGGACGTCGCGGTGATCATGCCGATCTCCCTCGACCACACCGACCGGCTCGGCACCACTCCGGAGGAGATCGCGGCCGAGAAGTCCGGGATAGTGAAGCAGGACGCCACGGTGGTGCTCGCGCAGCAGCCCGTGGAGGCCGCTTCCGTGGTGCTCAAGCGCGCCGTCGAGGTGGATGCCACGGTGGCCCGCGAGGGCATGGAGTTCGGGGTGGTCTCCCGCGAGGTGGCGGTCGGCGGCCAGCTGCTGACGCTGCGCGGCCTCGGCGGCGAGTACCCCGAGATCTTCCTCCCGCTGCACGGCGCCCACCAGGCGCACAACGCGGCGGTGGCGCTGGCCGCCGTCGAGGCGTTCTTCGGCGTCGGCTCCCAGCACGCCCGGCCGCTGGACCTGGACACCATCCGCTCCGCCTTCGCCTCGGTCAGCTCGCCGGGCCGGATGGAGGTGGTGCGCCGCAGCCCGACCGTGGTGCTGGACGCGGCGCACAACCCCGGGGGCGCCCGGGCGGCGGCCGAGGCGGTCACCGAGGCGTTCGACTTCAGTCGGCTCATCGGCGTGGTCGGGGCGAGTGACGGCAAGGACGTTCGTGGGCTCTTGGAAGCATTTGAGCCGATTTTCGCCGAAATCGTGGTGACCCGTAATTCCAGCCATCGTGCGATGGACGCGGATGAGTTGGCCGGGCTCGCGGTCGAGGTGTTCGGTTCCGAGCGGGTGCAGGTCGAGCCCCGGTTGGACGACGCCCTGGAGGCCGCGATCACCCTCGCGGAGGAAGAGGGCGAATACGCTGGGGCGGGGGTGCTGGTCACCGGGTCGGTCATCACGGTCGGCGAGGCCCGGCTGCTTCTGGGAAAGGGCTGAAATGCGGACGCTGTGCGCCTCCACTCTGATCGGCGAGTTCTTCGTGATCGGCTTCGCCGGGCTGGTCGCGATGAAGGTGTCCGGCCTGTCGATGGGGACCGTGTGGACGGTCTGCGGTATCGCCATGGCACTGTGTGTGCTGCTGTGCGGGATGCTGAGCCGTCCCGGCGCGGTGCAGATCGGCTGGGCCCTCCAGATCGGGCTGGTGCTGAGCGGCTTCGTCGTGACCACCATGTTCTTCCTCGGCGTGGTCTTCGCCGCGCTCTGGTGGGCCTCGGTCCACTTCGGCCGCAAGGTCGACCAGGCGAAGGAGCGGTTCGCCGCGGCCTCCGCCGCCTCGCCTGACGCTGCGTGACGTGGCCGACGATCACCCATGTAGCCTCAGCCGCACAGCTTCACCCGCATGCCACTTCCTTCTCTGTCACTGCCAAAGGAGCCCGCACCGTGAGCCAGCGCACGCTCGTCCTTCTCAAGCCCGACGCCGTACGACGCGGACTGGTGGGCGAGATTCTCGGCCGGATCGAGCAGAAGGCGGACTGGACGATTTCCGCCCTGGAGCTGCGCCGGCTGGGCCGTGAGCTGCTGGAGCAGCACTACGCCGAGCACGTCGGCAAGCCGTTCTACGAGCCCCTGGTGGAGTTCATGTCCTCCGGGCCGGTCGTGGCGCTGGTCGTCGAGGGCGAGCGCGTGATCGAGGGCGTCCGGGCGCTGGCCGGTCCGACCGACCCGATCGCCGCGGCGCCCGGTTCCATCCGTGGCGATTTCGGCACCATCGTTCGGGAAAATCTGATCCATGCCTCGGACTCCGAAGAGTCGGCGGAGCGGGAAATCAAGATTTTCTTTCCCGGTCTCGCCTGATCCCACCTGATCTCGGCTTGATCTCACTCTGATCGATCATCAGGTGGTCACACCCCTGCTGACCTGGGGGCGGTCGAATTTCTCGGCCGCCCCTTGGCATATGCGAGCCGATCGGGGGAACGCATCTCCGCGACACGACGTCACCATTAGAGGGGGCGGGCTCGTGTTCTGCTGACAATGGCGGAGGACCCCCGCAGCGTGTTCGCGCGGGCGTGACTACGATGAAGCTTCCGCGCTCGCAGCGCACCACATCCTGCCGACCTCAAGCAAGCAATCGCTCCAGCAGGGAAGGCCTGACGTATCCTCATGGGGAACAACATGTCGTTCATCGGCCGTGACATGGCTGTCGACCTCGGGACCGCCAACACGCTGGTGTACGTCAGGGGCCGCGGGATCGTCCTCAACGAGCCATCCGTCGTCGCCATCAACACCAACACCGGCGGAATTCTCGCCGTGGGCGCCGAGGCAAAGAAGATGATCGGCCGCACCCCTGGCAACATCGTCGCCGTGCGTCCGCTCAAGGACGGCGTTATCGCCGACTTCGAGATCACCGAGCGGATGCTGCGGTACTTCATTCTGAAGATCCATAAGCGCCGCTATCTGGCCCGGCCCCGGGTGGTCGTGTGCGTTCCGTCCGGAATCACCGGAGTCGAGCGCCGCGCCGTCATCGAGGCGTCCACTCAGGCGGGCGCCCGCCAGGTGCACATCATCGAAGAACCGATGGCCGCGGCCATCGGTTCCGGTCTCCCGGTCCACGAGGCCACCGGCAACATGGTGGTGGACATCGGCGGCGGCACCACCGAGGTCGCCGTCATCTCGCTCGGCGGCATCGTCACCGCCCAGTCCATCCGGGTGGCCGGCGACGAGCTGGACAACGCGATCATCCAGCACATCAAGAAGGAGTACAGCCTCCTCCTTGGCGAGCGCACCGCCGAGAACATCAAGATCACGATCGGCTCCGCGTTCGAGAGCGAGGAAGAGGAGCACACCGAGATCCGCGGCCGTGACCTGGTCAGCGGGCTCCCCAAGACCGTCGTGATCTCCGCCGCCGAGGTCCGCAAGGCCATGGAGGAGCCGGTCAACTCCATCGTCGACGCGGTCAAGACCACGCTCGACAAGTGCCCGCCGGAGCTGTCCGGTGACGTCATGGACCGCGGCATCGTGCTCACCGGCGGCGGCGCGCTGCTCCGCGGCCTCGACGAGCGGCTGCGCCGCGAGACTGGCATGCCCATCCACATCGCCGAGGATCCGCTGGATTCGGTCGCCCTCGGCTCCGGCAAGTGCGTGGAGGAATTCGAGGCGCTCCAGCAGGTGCTGGACGCCCAGCCGCGCAGATGACAACCAGGCGGATCGGCCGTGCGGGCGGTGTGTCGCCCGTACGGCGCATCGGCGGATCCGCTGATATACAGGCATAAGGCTCCTTAAGGACCGGACGGCCACAACGAGATCGGGACCGGTCCGACTTCGACGAGGAAGGCACGTCGCCGCACGTGAGGGACACACGAGAGAGCCGGCTGCTCCTGGTGCTGCTGATCGCCATCGCGTTCGCACTGATCACGGTGGACATCCGCGGCGGCGAGGACTCGCCCCTCGACGGCGCCCGTCAGGCCGCCGCTTCCGCCTTCGGCCCGGTGGAGGACGGCGTCGCGAGCGCCGTCGATCCGGTCGGCAACGCCGTCGCCGCCGTCCGGGACTCCGATGCGCGGCACAACCGGATCAGTCAACTGGAGCAGGAGAACACCAGACTCAGGCAGCGGCTCGGCAGCGACGACCGCAACCGCGCCCGTTCCGTCGAACTCGACAAGCTGCGCCGGGTCGCGGGCACCGGCCAGTACGGCATCAAGGGCGCCGAAGTCATCGGCATCGGCGCCTCCCAGGGCTTCTCCTGGACCGTCACCCTCGACGTCGGCAGCGACGACGGCATCCAGCGCGACCAGACCGTCATCAACGGCGACGGACTCGTCGGCCGGGTCACCACGGTCGGTCCCTCCACCTCCACCGTGCTGCTCGCCATCGACCCCGACTTCACCGTCGGCACCCGGATGGAGAAGTCCAGCGAGCTGGGCTTCGCCACCGGCCGCGGCGACCGCTCCCTGCACGTCCAGCTCCTCAACGGCAAGGCCAAGATCAAGAAGGGCGACCGGCTCGTCACCTTCGGCTCCCAGGCCGACAGGCCGTTCGTGCCCGGCGTCCCGGTCGGCAAGGTGGTCCGCGTCGACCCCACCGGCGGCGACCTCACCCGCACCCTCCAGGTGCGCCCCTACGTCCGCTTCAGCAGGCTGGACATCGTCGGCGTGGTCGTCCAGCCGCCGCGCTCCAACCCGCGCGACACCGTGTTGCCG
Organism: Streptomyces sp. BRA346; assembly: GCF_052851135.1. Classification (NCBI taxonomy): domain Bacteria; kingdom Bacillati; phylum Actinomycetota; class Actinomycetes; order Kitasatosporales; family Streptomycetaceae; genus Streptomyces; species Streptomyces sp. BRA346. Next base: position 123,200 of record NZ_JAIWIH010000038.1, read on the forward strand.
CCCAAGCCCGCGAAGCCCAAGCCCGCGCCCACGGTCACCGTCACGGCCACCCCCTCCGCCACCGCCACGAACCCGGCCGACAGGAGCTGACCGATGCTGCGCCTCAACCGTGTCCTCCTGTCCACCGTCCTCGTCGTCGTCGCCCTCGTCGTCCAGATCTGCGTCCTCGCCCGGCTGCAACTCCCCGGCGCCGTTCCCGACCTGCTGCTGCTCGTCGTCCTCGGCCTCGCGCTGGTCTACGGCCACACCGGCGGCGCCCTGGTCGGCTTCGGCGCCGGGCTGCTCGCCGACCTCGCCCCGCCCGCCGACCACGCCGCCGGGCGCTACGCCCTGGTGCTGTGCGTGGTCGGCTATCTGGCGGGGCTCGCCAAGCCCGAGAGCGGCCAGCTCCGGTCGGCCGCCGGGCCGATGGCGGTGGTCGTCGCGGCGGCCATCGGCGCCACGCTGCTGTACGCGGGGGTCGGCATCCTCGTCGGCGACGACGCGGCCCGCCATGTGGGCCTGGGCCAGCTGCTGTTCACGGCCGCCCTCTACGACCTGCTGCTGGCGCCCTTCACGGTGCCGCTGATCATGGGGTTGGCCAGACGCGGGGAGAACGACCGGATGGCCGACAGCACCGGCGGCACCGGCACCGAGGGCGGCACCCGCTGGATCACCTCCGCGGGCAGCATCCGGGCCGGCCGGATGAGCCGGTTCCGTCGCCCCGGCCGGGCCGCCCGGTTCGGCGGCCAGGGCGGCGGCCTGCTGACGAAGGCGACGAAGCGGACCGGCCGCATCAAGGACGGCCGCGTCAAGCTCAAGGGGGTCAAGCGCCTGTGAGCACCGTCCTCCCGCCGACCCCCGCCGCCCTCCGGTCGCCCACAGCCCTCCCGTCTCCCGCCTCCACCCTCAACGGAGCGCCATGAGCAATATCCCGGAGACCGGACGGACTCCCCGGGTCACCGTCCGCCTCGTCGCCATCCAGATCCTCGTCTTCTCGCTCCTGCTCACCCTCGGCGGACGTCTCTGGTACCTACAGATCCGCAACGGCGACGAATACACCGAGAAGGCCGCCAACAACCACGTCCAGCAGGTCGTCCACCCGGCCGTGCGCGGCTCGATACTGGACGCCCGCGGGGTGCCCCTCGCCGACAACGAGACCCGGCTCGTGGTCTCCGCCAGCCGCACCGCGCTGATGAAGGAGCCCGACGACGGCGAGGCCGTCCTCACCCGGCTCGCGGGCGTCCTCCGCATGAAGCCCAAGGACGTCAAGGACAAGGTCCGGCTGTGCGACGCCGAGACCCCGCAGCCCTGCTGGAACGGCTCCCCGTACCAGCCCATCCCGATCACGGACGAGGCCAGCGCCAAGCAGGCGCTCCAGATCCGCGAGCGCGAAGAGGACTTCCCCGGGATCAGCGCCGAGCCCACCGCCGTGCGCCGCTACGCAGCCCCGGCCGGTTCCAACGCCGCCCAGGTGCTCGGCTACCTCTCGCCGGTCACCGACGAGCAGATCAAGAAGGCCGAGCACACCAAGTCGCCGCTGCTCCGCTCCGACCAGGTCGGCTCCAACGGGCTGGAGAGCGAGTACGACAGCAAGCTGCGCGGCAAGGCGGGGGTGACCCGCTACGAGGTCGACAACCTCGGCCGCGTCATCGGCCAGCGGGAGAGCCAGCAGGCCCGGCCCGGTGACAACGTCGTCACCAGCCTCGACGCACGCGTCCAGGCGGTCGCGGAGAAAGAACTGGACCAGGCGATGAAGGACGCCCGCAAGCAGTACGACCGGAACACCGGCACGAAGTACAAGGCGGACTCCGGCTCGGTGGTCGTCATGGAGGCCAAGACCGGCCGGGTGGTGGCGATGGCGTCCAACCCGGCCTACGACCCCAACGCCTGGGTCGGCGGCATCTCCGGCAAGGACTACAAGAAGCTCACCGGCAAGGACAGCAACTACCCGCTGCTGAACCGGGCGATCCAGGGCCAGGCGGCCCCCGGCTCGATCTTCAAGGTGATCCCGACGACCGCGGCGGTCAACGCCGGGTACGACTTCGACGGGCCCTACGCCTGCACCAGCTCGTTCAACATCGGTGGCCAGGTCTTCAAGAACTTCGAGTCCGAGAACCACGGCGGGATCAGCCTCGGCCGCGCGCTGGAAGTCTCCTGCGACACCGTCTTCTACCGGCTCGCCTACGAGCAGTGGAAGAAGGACGGCGGCAACAAGCCCAAGAAGAACGCGGCGGACTGGTTCTACAAGACCGCCCATCAGTTCGGCCTCGGCAAGGAGACCGGCGTCGACCTCCCCAACGAGGTCAGCGGCCGGGTCCCGGACCGCCAGTGGAAGAAGGACTTCTGGAAGGCCAACAAGGACGCCTGGTGCAAGAACGGCAAGAAGGACGGGAACTACACCCAGCGGCTGTCCTACGAGAACTGCCTCGAGGGCATGAAGATGCGCGCCGGTGACTCCGTCAACTACTCGATCGGCCAGGGCGACACCCTCGTCACCCCGATCCAGATGGCCACGATCTACGCGGCGATCAGCAACGGCGGCACGCTCTACGACCCGACCGTCGGCAAGGCGATCGTCAGCCCGGACGGCAAGCACATCCAGGAGATCAAGCCCAAGTCCCACGGCAAGCTGCCGATGAAGGGCGACACCCACGACCGGATCGACCAGGCGCTCGCGGGCGTCGCCACCCGGGGCACCGCCGCCTGGCGGTTCCAGGGCTGGCCGCAGGACAAGATCCCGATGCACGCCAAGACCGGTACCGCGGAGGTCTACGGCAAGCAGACCACCTCGTGGTTCGCGACGTACACCAAGGACTACTCGGTCGTCATGACGATCTCGCAGGGCGGCACCGGCTCCGGCGCCTCGGGTCCGGCCGTGCGCAAGATCTACAACGCGCTGTACGGGGTCGACGGCAAGGGCAAGATCGATAAGAAGAAGGCGCTGCTGCCCACGCCGCAGGCCGACCTCCCCAAGATCTCCTCCGACGGTTCGATCGAGGCCCAGCCGGTGGGCAAGCCGTTCGCCCTGCTCGGCGACACCCGGCGGCGGGGAGGTGCGCAGCAGTGAGCGCGTCCACCCACGGCTACTCCGTCCCCCGCTTCACCCCCGAGCGCGGCACCTGGCGCAAGCTCATGGCGCGGGACTCGCTGCTGCGCCGCCTGGACTGGGTGCTGCTGCTCACCTGCCTCGCGCTGTCCGCGATCGGCACGGTGCTGGTGTACTCGGCGACCCGCAACCGCACCGAGCTGAACCAGGGCGATCCGTACTACTTCCTGGTCCGGCACGCCCTGAACACCGGCATCGGGCTGCTGCTCGCGATCGGCACGGTCTGGCTCGGCCACCGCACCCTGCGCGGCGCGGTGCCGGTGCTGTACGGGCTGTCCGTCATCCTCGTCCTCGCCGTCCTCACCCCGCTGGGCTCGACCATCAACGGCGCGCACGCGTGGATCGTGATCGGTGCCGGGTTCTCCCTCCAGCCCGGCGAGTTCGCCAAGATCACGATCATCCTGGGCATGGCGATGCTGCTGGCCGCGCGCGTCGACGCGGGCGACCGGCTCAGTCCCGACCACCGCACGGTCGTCCAGGCGCTCGGCCTGGCCGCGCTGCCCATCGCGATCGTGATGCTGATGCCGGACCTCGGTTCGGTGATGGTCATGGCGGTGATCGTGCTCGCGGTGCTCCTCTCCTCCGGCGCGTCCAACCGCTGGATCGCCGGGCTGATCACCACCGCGGTGCTCGGCGCGCTGCTGATCTGGCAGCTGCACGTCCTCGACCAGTACCAGATCGACCGCTTCGCCGCCTTCGCCAACCCCGCCCTGGACCCGGCGGGCGTCGGCTACAACACCAATCAGGCGCGCATCGCGATCGGCTCGGGCGGTCTCACCGGCAAGGGGCTGTTCCACGGCACCCAGACCACCGGCCAGTTCGTGCCCGAGCAGCAGACGGACTTCGTCTTCACGGTCGCGGGGGAGGAGCTGGGCTTCCTCGGCGCGGGCCTGATCATCGTGCTGCTGGGCGTCGTCCTGTGGCGCGCCTGCCGGATCGCCCGGGGCACCACCGAGCTGTACGGGACGGTCGTCGCGGCCGGGATCATCGCCTGGTTCGCGTTCCAGTCGTTCGAGAACATCGGGATGACGCTGGGCATCATGCCGGTGGCCGGTCTGCCGCTGCCGTTCGTCTCGTACGGCGGCTCGTCGATGTTCGCCGTATGGATCGGGATCGGGCTGCTCCAGTCCATCAAGGTGCAACGACCCGTATCGGCCTGATCCGCGCCGAGGGGCCTCCCGTCGAGGGCGCCGGGCGACTACATTCAGGCCATGGTGGACATGATGCGGGAGATCGAACGCAAGTACGAGACCACCGATGGTGACGCCGGGACCGGCGGCCTGCCCGAGCTGGCCGGGGTCGCCGGAATCGCGCAGGTGAGGGACCGGGGCGTCGTGACGCTCGACGCCACGTACTACGACACCCCCGGGCAGCGGCTCGCCGCCGACGGCATCACGCTGCGCCGCCGCACCGGGGGCGACGACGCCGGCTGGCACCTCAAGCTGCCGGTGGGCCCGGACGTACGGGACGAGATCCGCGCCCCGCTCTCGGACACGCTGCCCGCCCACCTCGCGGGCCTCGTACGCTCCCGCATCCGCGGCACCGGCCTCGTACCCCTCGTCCACCTGCTGTCGGAGCGGAACGTCCGGCACCTCGTGGACGGCGACGGCACGCTGCTCGCCGAGCTGTCCGCCGACACCGTCACCGCGCGCCGACTGGCCCCGGCCCCCAGCGACCCGGTGAGCTGGACCGAGGTCGAAGTGGAGCTGGCCGAGGGCGGCGACCCCGCGCTGCTCGACACCCTGGAACCGCATCTGACGGACGCCGGGCTGCGCCGTGCCGACCTCCCCTCCAAGCTCGCCCGCGCCCTGGCCGAAACCGGCCCGCGCGAGGGCGGACAGAAGAAGGCCGGCCGGAAGCCCGGAAAGAAGCCCGGCAAGAAGAAGGCCGGAGAGAAGGCCGCAGGGAAGAAGAAGGCCACGGCCACCGCCGGTGACATCGTCCTGGACTATGTACGCCGCCAGATCACCGCGATCGTCACCCTCGACCCCGCCGTGCGCCTGGACACCTACGACTCCGTGCACCGCATGCGGGTCGCCACCCGCCGACTGCGCAGCGCCTTCCGCTCGTACCGCAAGGTCCTGGACCGCACCGTCACCGACCCCATCGGCGCCGAGTTGAAGTGGCTGGCCGCCGAGCTGGGCATCGACCGGGACCGCGAAGTGCTCACCGCGCGCATCGGCGAACGGCTCGCCGAGGTGCCGGTCGAACTGCGGCTCGGCCCCGTCGCCGCCCGGCTGGAGATCTGGTCGCACGCCCGTCGCACCGGTTCGCGCGACCGGCTGATCGGGGTCCTCGACGGCGAGCGCTATCTCGCGCTGCTCGACACCCTCGACGCGTTCCTGGCCGACCCGCCGCTGCGCGAGGCCGCCGCCCGCCCGGCCGCCGAGGTGATCCGCAAGGCCGTGCTGCGCGACTACGAACGGCTCGCGGACCGCCTGGAACCGGTCCTGGACGCCCCCTCGGGGCCCGAGCGCGACGTCGTCCTGCACGAGGCCCGCAAGGACGCCAAGCGCGCCCGCTACGCCGCCGAGGTCGCCCGCCCGGCGCTCGGCGCGCCCGCGAAGGCGTTCGCGGGGCTGATGACCGAGGTGCAGGAGCTGCTCGGCGACCACCAGGACAGCGTGGTCGCGCGGGAGGCGCTGCGCGAGCTGGCCGTCCAGGCACACACGGCGGGGGAGTCCACCTTCACCGTCGGCCTGCTCTACGGCCGCGAGGAGGCCCTCGCGGCCGCCCGCGAGCGCGAACTGCCCGGTCTGTGGGCCGAGGTCTCCCGCCGGGAGCACCGGGCGGCGCTGGAGAGCCGGCCGTAGGGCTGGCCGTGGCGATCCGGCCCGGACGGGACCGGTACGCTTGAGGGTCACCCCTGTCCGCGCACGAAGGTTACTGATGTCTGTCGAGTCGGTCTTCCCACAGCTTGAGGCCCTGCTCCCCCATGTGCAGAAGCCGATCCAGTACGTGGGCGGCGAGCTGAACTCCACGGTCAAGGAGTGGGACTCCTGCGATGTCCGCTGGGCGCTCATGTACCCGGACGCCTATGAGGTCGGGCTGCCCAACCAGGGCGTCATGATCCTCTACGAGGTGCTCAACGAGCGCGAGGGCGTGCTCGCCGAGCGGACGTACAGCGTCTGGCCGGACCTCGAAGAGCTGATGCGCGAGCACCAGGTGCCGCAGTTCACCGTGGACGCGCACCGCCCGGTGTCCGCCTTCGACGTCTTCGGCGTCTCCTTCTCGACCGAGCTGGGCTACACCAACCTGCTCACCGCGCTCGACCTCGCCGGTATCCCGCTGGACGCCGCCGATCGCACCGTGGACCACCCGGTCGTGGTCGCGGGCGGCCACGCCGCGTTCAACCCGGAGCCCATCGCGGACTTCATCGACTGCGCGGTGATCGGCGACGGCGAGCAGGCCGTCCTGGAGATGACCGAGATCATCCGCGCCTGGAAGGCCGAGGACCGCCCGGGCGGCCGCGACGAGCTGCTCTTCCGCCTCGCCCGCACCGGCAGCATCTACGTGCCGAAGTTCTACGACGTGGAGTACCTGGCCGACGGCCGCATCTCCCGCGTCGTGCCGAACCGCTCGGGCGTGCCGTGGCGCGTTTCCAAGCACACGGTCATGGACCTCGACGAGTGGCCGTACCCGAAGCAGCCGCTCGTACCGCTCGCCGAGACCGTGCACGAGCGCATGTCGGTGGAGATCTTCCGCGGCTGCACCCGCGGCTGCCGCTTCTGCCAGGCGGGCATGATCACCCGCCCGGTGCGCGAGCGCTCCATCACGGGCATCGGCGAGATGGTCGACAAGGGCCTCAAGAACACCGGTTTCGAGGAGGTCGGCCTGCTGTCGCTCTCCTCCGCCGACCACTCCGAGATCGGCGACATCGCCAAGGGCCTCGCCGACCGGTACGAGGAAGACAAGATCGGCCTGTCCCTCCCGTCGACCCGGGTGGACGCCTTCAACATCGACCTGGCCAACGAGCTGACCCGCAACGGCCGCCGCTCGGGCCTCACCTTCGCCCCCGAGGGCGGCTCCGAGCGCATCCGCAAGGTCATCAACAAGATGGTCTCGGAAGAGGACCTCATCCGTACGGTGTCGACCGCGTACGGCAACGGCTGGCGGCAGGTGAAGCTGTACTTCATGTGCGGTCTTCCGACCGAGACCGACGAGGACGTGCTCCAGATCGCCGAGATGGCGACCAAGGTGATCGCCAAGGGCCGTGAGGTGTCCGGCAAGAACGACATCCGCTGCACCGTCTCGATCGGCGGATTCGTCCCCAAGCCGCACACCCCGTTCCAGTGGGCGCCGCAGCTGAGCGCCGAGGACACGGACGCCCGGCTGGAGAAGCTGCGCGAGCGGATCCGCGGCGACAAGAAGTACGGCCGCTCGATCGGCTTCCGCTACCACGACGGCAAGCCCGGCATCGTCGAGGGCCTGCTGTCGCGCGGCGACCGCCGGGTGGGCGCGGTCATCCGCGCCGTCTACGAGGACGGCGGCCGCTTCGACGGCTGGCGCGAGCACTTCTCCTACGACCGCTGGATGGAGTGCGCCGAGCGCACCCTGCCCGACGTCGGTCTTGACGTCGACTGGTACACCACCCGCGAGCGCACCTACGAGGAGGTCCTCCCCTGGGACCACCTCGACTCCGGTCTCGACAAGGACTGGCTGTGGGAGGACTGGCAGGACTCGCTCGACGAGACCGAGGTCGAGGACTGCCGCTGGACCCCCTGCTTCGACTGCGGCGTCTGCCCGCAGATGGACACGTCCATCCAGATCGGTCCCACCGGCCGCAAGCTGCTGCCGCTCTCGGTCGTGAAGTAGCCCTCGGGCAACCGGCCGGTCACAAAGTACGCTGGAAGGCGCACGGGCCCCTCAGGCCCGTGCGCCGACAAGCGAAGAAGCACAAGGAGACAGTCCCCTGGGCAAGCGACAGCCCGAAGGCCCGCCGCCCGCACCCGCGGTGCAGCGCATCCGTTTGCGTTACACCAAGCGCGGCCGCCTCCGGTTCACCAGCCACCGCGACTTCCAGCGCGCCTTCGAGCGGGCGCTGCGCCGCGCCGAGGTGCCCATGGCGTACTCGGCGGGCTTCACCCCGCACCCCAAGGTGTCGTACGCCAATGCCGCACCCACCGGCACCGGCAGTGAGGCCGAGTACCTGGAGATCCAGCTCACCGAGGCGCGGGACCCCGAGACGCTGCGGGCGCTGCTCGACGAGTCGCTGCCCGCCGGGCTCGACATCACCGACGCCGTCGAGGCCCGCACCTCCGGGCTCGCCGACCGGCTCCAGGCGTCCGTATGGGAGATCCGGCTCGACCGGGTCGCCCCTGCGGAGGCCGAACGGGCCGTGGCGGCCTTCCTGGAGGCCGAGACCGTCGAGGTCGAGCGCCGGACGAAAAACGGCATGCGCACCTTCGACGCCCGCGCCGCGGTGGCACGTCTGGAAGCGTCCGCAGGTCGGGGCGATAGGCCTGGCGAGGGTGGCTGTGCGATACTGCGGCTGGTAGTACGGCATCTGACACCTGCCGTGCGACCCGACGACGTCCTGTCCGGTCTCCGCGCTACGGCCGACCTGGCGCCGCCGGTCCCCGCAGCGGTGACCAGGCTGGCGCAGGGGCTGCTCGATGAGGAGTCCGGCACGGTGACCGACCCGCTCGCGCCCGATCGCGAGGCAGTTCAGGCCGCCCCACCCACGGCCGCCGAGCTGACCGCCGCGATGGCGGCGCCGGAAGGTTCCGCGTAAGGACCGCCGTCGATGCGCCGCCCAGGCACTTGGGAGCCACCCGGGTCCGGCAGGCGCACTGACCAGGAGACTTTCGCCGGTCCCGGCCCTGAAAACCGGCCCGGCGAGCGATACGACAGCTCCCGTGCGGCGCCCGCGCCCCGGACGGCGGAACCCGCGCAGCGCGCGGGGCCCGGCCGGAAGCAGGCGCGGCGCCCGGGAGCGTGACGGGAGAACCGCCCGCATGCTCGAGCCCATTGAGCCGACCGAACCTATCCAGTCCCAGGCACAAGCCGCGCCGCGCGCCGCTGCCGCCGGGGATTCCACCTCACCCAGCGACACCCTGCCGCCGCGCCGCCGCCGTGCGGCCTCCCGCCCTGCCGGTCCGCCGGTGGGCGCCGCGAGCGGCGCCGAGGTGACCACGCCCGCCGTCCCGGCCATACCGGCCGAGTCGATCGCCGCCGGTGCCGCCGTGGCCGCCGCCGAGGCGTCCGCCGCCTCCGAGGTCTCCGACGGTGACACCGCTTCCGCCGCTCCGCCCGCCCGTGCGCGCCGCCGGGCCACGCGCAGGACCGCCGCACCGGCGGGTGCGCCGGAGGCCGCGGAGACCGTGGTTCCGGCGGAGGCCGTCCAGGGCACCGCCGCCGAGCCGTCCGAGCCCGCCGAGGCTCCGACTGCCGCGCCGGAGCCCGCCGCCGAGCCCGCTCCGCCCGCCCGTGCGCGCCGCCGGGCCACCCGCAAGGCGACCGCCCCGGCCGGAGCGCCGCAGGCCGCCGAGACGGTGGTGACGGCGGAGGAGCCCGCCGCCGCGGAACCGACCGGGGCCGCGGCCGCCGAGACCGAGGCCGCCGCCGAGCCCGCCCCGCCGGCCCGTACGCGCCGCCGGGCCACGCGCAAGACCGCCGCTCCGGAGGGCGCCCCGCAGACGGAGCCCGCCGACGTGGACGCGTCGTCTACGGCGGCCGCTGGTGGCAGTGGCGACGAGGACACCGCCCCAGCCGCAGTCGCAGCCGACGCCCCGGCCGACGAGGCGCCCCGTGCCCGTACGCGCCGCCGGGCCGCCCGTAAGGCGACCGCCCCGGCCGGTGCGCCGGAGGCCGCCGCCGACGAGCCGAGCGCCGAGGAGACCGCCCCCGCGGAGCACGCGGCCGTCGAGGCCGAGGCCTCCGCGGAGGCCCCAGCCGAGGCCGCTCCGGCGCCGCGTACCCGCCGCCGTGCGACCCGTAAGGCGGCCGCCGCCGAGGCCGAGGCCGCGGCAGAGCCCGCCGCCGAGCCCGCGACCCCCGAAGCCCCCGCGGCGGAGGAGGAGGGCGCCGAGGAGGCGCCGCGCGCCCGGACCCGCCGCCGCGCCACGCGCAAGACGGCCGCCGCCGAGGAGCAGCCCGAGCCGCAGGCCGGGACCGCGGAGGCCGCCGAGCCCGAGGGCGAGCAGGAGCCCGCGCCGCGTGGCGGCCGCCGCCGGGCGGTGCGCCCGCCGACGGCGGTCTTCCAGGCGCCGGTCTTCACCGAGCCGGTCTTCCAGACCCCGGAGAGCGCCGCCGCCGAGGCCGCCGCCGCCCTGGAAGAGGCCGACGAGACCGAAGAGGTCGAAGAGCAGGAGAAGCCGGTGGCGGCCCCCGCCGCGGGCAGCCGCCGCCGTCGGCGCCGCCGGGGCGAGCCCGCCGAGGAGCAGCGCCCGGCGGAGGCCGAGGAGCCGGCCGCTGCCGCCGAGGACGCCGAACAGGACGGCCGCCAGGCCGACCGCGAGCAGGGCGACGAGGAGTCGGGTGACCGCCCGGCCCGCCGCCGTCGCCGTGGCGGCCGTCGCCGCCGCCGGGGCGAGGCCGCCGACGCCGAGGGCGAGGGCCGCTCCGAGGGCGAGGACGGCGCGGCGTACGAGGACGAGGCGCCGTCCGAGGGCGAGACCGGCGAGGAGCCGGGCGCCGCCGAGGAGGAGACCGCCGAGGCCGGTGAGTCCGGCGGTGGCAGCTCCAGCAGCAGCCGTCGCCGCCGCCGTCGCCGCCGTCGCAGCGGGGACGCCGCCGAGGGTGAGTCGGGCGGTGACGACCCGGAGCGCACGGTCGTCAAGGTCCGCGAGCCCCGGAAGAAGGAAGAGACGAGCTCCGACGAGGTCCAGTCGATCAAGGGGTCGACGCGCCTGGAGGCGAAGAAGCAGCGCCGCCGAGAGGGCCGCGAGCAGGGTCGCCGCCGGGTGCCGATCATCACCGAGGCCGAGTTCCTGGCCCGCCGCGAGGCGGTCGAGCGGGTGATGGTCGTCCGGCAGAACGGCGAGCGCACCCAGATCGGCGTGCTGGAGGACAACGTCCTCGTCGAGCACTTCGTCAACAAGGAGCAGGCCACCAGCTACGTCGGCAACGTCTACCTGGGCAAGGTCCAGAACGTGCTGCCGTCGATGGAGGCCGCCTTCGTCGACATCGGCAAGGGCCGCAACGCCGTGCTGTACGCGGGCGAGGTCAACTTCGAGGCGCTGGGGCTGTCCAACGGGCCGCGCCGCATCGAGACCGCCCTGAAGTCCGGGCAGTCCGTGCTCGTCCAGGTCACCAAGGACCCGATCGGCCACAAGGGCGCCCGGCTGACCAGCCAGGTCTCCCTGCCCGGCCGCTACCTGGTGTACGTCCCCGAGGGCTCCATGACGGGCATCAGCCGCAAGCTGCCCGACACCGAGCGCGCCCGGCTGAAGCAGATCCTCAAGAAGATCGTCCCCGAGGACGCCGGCGTGATCGTCCGCACCGCCGCGGAGGGCGCGAGCGAGGACGAGCTGGCCCGCGACGTCCAGCGGCTCCAGGCGCAGTGGGAAGAGATCAAGAAGAAGGCGAAGAGCGGCAACGCGCCGACGCTGCTCTACGGCGAGCCGGACATGACCGTCCGGGTCGTCCGCGACATCTTCAACGAGGACTTCTCCAAGGTCATCGTGAGCGGCGAGGACGCCTGGCAGACCATCCACGGCTATGTCTCGCACGTCGCGCCCGACCTCGTCGACCGGCTCCAGAAGTGGAACTCGGACGTCGACGTCTTCGCCACGTACCGGATCGACGAGCAGCTGATGAAGGCGCTGGACCGCAAGGTCTGGCTGCCCAGCGGCGGCTCCCTGGTGATCGACCGGACCGAGGCGATGGTCGTGGTCGACGTCAACACCGGCAAGTTCACCGGCCAGGGCGGCAACCTGGAGGAGACGGTCACCAGGAACAACCTGGAGGCGGCCGAGGAGATCGTGCGCCAGCTGCGGCTGCGCGACCTCGGCGGCATCATCGTGATCGACTTCATCGACATGGTGCTGGAGTCCAACCGCGATCTGGTGCTGCGGCGGCTGCTGGAGTGCCTGGGCCGGGACCGTACGAAGCACCAGGTGGCGGAGGTCACCTCGCTCGGCCTGGTGCAGATGACCCGTAAGCGGGTCGGCCAGGGCCTGCTGGAGTCGTTCTCCGAGTCCTGCGTCCACTGCAACGGCCGCGGCGTGATCGTCCACATGGACCAGCCGACGGTGGCCGGCGGCGGTGGTGGCGGCAAGCGCAAGAAGAAGAAGTCCGGCGGCCAGCAGGCGCCCGCGCCGGAGGAGGCCGCCGTGGCCGAGGCCGAGACGGTCGTCGAGGCCGCCGAGGAGATCGCGGCGGAGGTCGCGGCGCCGAAGGCCCTGCCGGAGCCGGTCTTCGCGGCCGACGAGGAGCTGTACAGCAGCGCCGCCGAGGCCGAGGCCGCCGCGAGCCGTGGGCGTACGCGCCGCCGGGCGACCCGCAAGGTGTCCGCCCCGGCGGGCGCCCCGAAGAGCGCCGAGCAGCCGGAGGCCGTGGTGGTCAGGGCGGACGAGCCGAAGCCGGAGGCGCCCGCCGAGGCGCCCGAGGCCGCCGCTTCCGCCCCGGAGCCGGAGGCGGCCGCCGAGCCGGAGGCCGCTCCCGCGCCGCGTGCGCGCCGCCGGGCGACCCGTAAGGTGTCCGCCCCGGCGGGCTCGCCCACGGGCTCCGACGCCGCCGCCGTGGTGGTCGTCGGCGCCGCGGCCGGGGAGCCGAAGCCGGAGGCTGCCGGGTCGGCGGCGTCCGCCGACGGTGAGGTCGTGGCCGAGGACACGGCCGACGGCGAGGCCGCGGCCGACGGCGAGGCCAAGGCACCGGCGAAGAAGACGGCCCGCAAGACGGCCGCCAAGAAGGCGCCGGCGAAGAAGACGGCCGCCAAGAAGACCGCCGCGAAGAAGACCGCGTCGAAGACGACCGCGGCCAAGAAGACGACCGCGAAGAAGACGACGGCGAAGAAGACGACCGCCAAGAAGACGGCGTCGAAGAAGACCGCGGCGGCGGAGCAGCAGACGCCGCAGTCGGTCTCGGCCGCCGCCGACGACTGAGCGGGACGGAACGGCGACGGAGGGCACCTGCGCACGTGCGTAGGTGCCCTCCGGGCTCTGGTAACCTTGACCCTCGGCGTCTTGACGCCAAACCCCTGAGCACATCCCTCCCGTCCGTGGGAGAGGCCGCTCGGCCGATGCTGAATCGCATGGTGCATCGCATCGCATCACTCGGTTGTCATGACCTTCGTGGGGTCATGTGGAGCGGCTGGCATCAGAGGTCCGTTTACTAGCGAGAGAGTGAGAACCGCGTGTACGCAATTGTGCGCACCGGCGGCCGCCAGCAGAAGGTGGCCGTGGGCGATGTCATCGAGGTCGACCGCATCGGAACCAGCAAGGTCGGCGACACCGTCGAGCTCTCGACTCTGCTCGTCGTCGACGGCGATGCCGTCACCAGCGACCCGTGGGTGCTGGCCGGTGTGAAGGTTCACGCCGAGGTCGTCGACCACCACAAGGGTGCCAAGATCGACATCCTGAAGTACAAGAACAAGACCGGTTACCGTAAGCGGATCGGCCACCGCCAGCTGCACACCGCGCTGAAGATCACCGGCATCGACTCGGCTGCGAAGTAAGGGACTGAGGAGACATGGCACACAAGAAGGGCGCATCGTCCACTCGGAACGGTCGCGACTCCAACGCCCAGCGGCTCGGGGTCAAGCGCTTCGGCGGCCAGGCCGTCAACGCGGGTGAGATCCTGGTCCGCCAGCGCGGCACGCACTTCCACCCGGGCACGGGCGTCGGCCGCGGCGGCGACGACACGCTGTTCGCGCTGGCCGCCGGTGCGGTGCAGTTCGGCACCCACCGTGGCCGCAAGGTCGTGAACATCGTTCCGGTCGCCGAGTAATCTCGGCCCCGGCACGACGCCACACACCTTTCCGAGGGCGGACCGCTCTTTCCCGTGACGGGGAAGCGGGTCCGCCCTCGGCGCGTTACGCAGGTTACGCACGTAACGACGACACCCCCGACCCCGTACGTATCTGGAGGCACCCGTCATGACCACCTTCGTGGACCGCGTCGAGCTGCACGTCGCCGCGGGTAACGGAGGCCACGGCTGCGCCTCCGTGCACCGCGAGAAGTTCAAGCCGCTCGGCGGCCCGGACGGCGGTAACGGCGGCCGGGGCGGCGATGTGATCCTGGTCGTCGACCAGTCGGTCACCACGCTGCTCGAGTACCACCACAGCCCGCACCGCAAGGCCACCAACGGCAAGCCCGGCGAGGGCGGCCACCGCTCCGGGAAGGACGGCAGCGACCTGGTCCTGCCGGTCCCGGACGGCACCGTCGTCCTCGACAAGCGGGGCAACGTCCTGGCCGACCTGATCGGCGAGGGCACCACCTACATCGCCGCCCAGGGCGGCCGCGGCGGCCTCGGCAACGCGGCCCTCGCCTCGGCCCGCCGCAAGGCCCCCGGCTTCGCGCTGCTGGGCGAGCCCGGTCACGCCGGGGACGTCGTCCTGGAGCTGAAGACCGTCGCGGACGTGGCCCTCGTCGGCTACCCCAGCGCCGGCAAGTCGTCGCTGATCTCGGTGCTCTCGGCCGCCAAGCCGAAGATCGCCGACTACCCCTTCACCACCCTGGTGCCCAACCTCGGCGTGGTGACGGCCGGTTCGACCGTCTACACCATCGCGGACGTGCCCGGCCTGATCCCGGGCGCCAGCCAGGGCAAGGGCCTCGGCCTGGAGTTCCTGCGCCACGTCGAGCGCTGCTCGGTGCTGGTGCACGTCCTGGACACCGCGGCCCTGGAGTCCGAGCGCGACCCGCTGACCGACCTCGACGTCATCGAGGCCGAACTCGCCGAGTACGGCGGTCTGGAGGACCGGCCCCGCCTCGTCGTCCTCAACAAGGTCGACATCCCCGACGGCAAGGACCTCGCCGACATCATCCGCCCCGACCTGGAGGCCCGCGGCTACCAGGTCTTCGAGGCGTCGGCGATCGCCCACCTCGGCCTCAAGGAGCTGTCGTTCGCCCTCGCGGACATCGTCGGGAAGGCGCGCGCGGCCAAGCCGAAGGAGGAGGCGACCAGGATCGTCATCCGCCCGAAGGCCGTCGACGACGCGGGCTTCAAGGTCGTCGCCGAGGACGGTTTCTACCGCGTCGTGGGCGAGAAGCCCGAACGCTGGGTCCACCAGACCGACTTCAACAACGACGAGGCCGTCGGCTATCTCGCCGACCGGCTGAACCGCCTCGGCGTCGAGGAGGAGCTGGTGAAGGCGGGCGCCCGCGCGGGCGACGAGGTCGTCATCGGCCCCGAGGACAACGCGGTCGTCTTCGACTGGGAGCCGACGCTGGCGGCGGGCGCCGAGATGCTGGGCCGCCGCGGTGAGGACCACCGCTTCGAGGCGCCCCGCCCGGCGGCGCAGCGGCGCCGCGACCGGGACGCGGAGCGGGACGACGCGGACGAGGAGTACGAGTCGTTCAAGCCGTTCTAGGTTTCCAGGGCCCGTGACGGGGCGGGCAAGCCCCCGTCACGGGCCCTGGCGGCCCCTCTCGGCCGCGACGGACCTGCCGGACGGCAAAAGGGCCCGGGAGCGATGCTCCCGGGCCCTTACGCGTAAGCCGGCGGTGCTCAGACCGTCGCCGTCTCCTCCGGCTCCGACGGTCCGGCCTCCATCTCCGTCTCCTCGGCCGCGTCCTGGGCCTCCCGCTGCGACGGGATCTCGTCGGCCAGCCGCGTGGCCATCCGCGCCCGCCGCTCGTCGGCCTTCCGGCACAGCGTCTGCGCGGCCTGGTCGAAGCGCACCAGGGACGGCGGGTCGGACGGGCCGAGCAGGTGCACCTTCAGCTCGGCGCGGGCCGGGGCGAGGGTGTCCTTCTCGGGCTCGCGGACGGCCTCCAGCAGCTCCGGAACCTCCGACGCCTCGGGCGTGAGGATCGTGGCGGCGCGCACCGTCGGGAAGTTCGCCCGGAACTCCTCCTCGGTCAGTCCGCTGGTGTTGGCCACCGCGTACGGCTTCTCGCTCGTCAGGTAGTCCGAGACGACGCTCGACACATCGCTGATCAGCACGTCGGCCTGGTTGAAGCAGGTGAAGATGGCCGGGCGCGGACCGGTGACGACCTGGTGCTCCCACTCCGGCAGCGACGCCCAGTAGGCGCTCTCCCAGGCGGCGGTGGCCGCCGCCACACCCGCGGCGCGGTTGTCGTCCGGGGTGCCCTGGAGCTTCATGCGCTCGATCTCGTCCGCGCTGCGGCGGAAGGACGTGCTGGTGAGCTGGTTCAGCTCCTCGGCGCGCCGGGTCAGCTCGGTCGCGGCCTCGGCGGGCGGACGGGCCCCGCCGCGCTTGGCGTTCGCCTCGGCGATCATGGCCTTGATGCGGTCGTTGGCGCGCCCGGCCCGCCGGTCGACGGAACCGGTCATCGGGTGCGGCTTGTACAGCAGGCGCACCTTGGGGTCGTCGAGGAGCTCGCGGACGATGTTCTCACCGGCCAGGATGACCGAGGTGTTGCCGGGGTTGCCGTCCCAGCCCTCCCAGGTCGGCGCGTACAGCACGGTGGTGTACTCGCCGGTCGGGGCGCCCGCGTAGGGGCGGATCGGCGCCAGCTGCGGACGGCCGACCTCCACGACGTCCTTGTCCTCGACGCCGATGTCGGCGAGCTGGTAGCGGTCGCGCGCGGCCGGGCCCGCGACCCACACCTCGTCGTACGCCTTGGCGTACGGGTTGCAGCTGGAGAGCTTGTCGCTCTCGCCGTGGTTGATGAACGCGTGCTTGATCGAGGGGATGCGCAGCACCTGCGAGGTCTTGCCCGAGTTGGCCGGGTGCAGCAGCACCTTGAGCGTCGAGTGCTCGATGCGCATCAGGTGGGCGACCTTGGGGAGGCAGACGATCGGGATGTCCGTCGCGTCGATCTTCTGCACCATGAACCGCTCGCGCAGCACGATGATGGGGTTGCCCTCGAGCGAGGCGAGCGTGGAGAGCCACATGTTCGCCTGGTACGCGGAGCTGGTGCCGCCGGAGAAGTACATGCCCACGGTCGGCTGGTACTCGGCCAGCCACGTGTCGAGCCACTCCAGGGCCTTCGCCTCGTTCACCACCCGCTTGCGCGGCAGCAGCCAGGTGGCCAGGTGGACGGTTCCGGCGATGCCGATGAGCAGGGCGGTCGAGAGGCCGACGGCTCCCCAGACACCGTTCTTGGTGCCGGCCGTGAGCAGCAGCCCGGCGGTGGCCGGGGTGGCGAGCCGCAGGATCCGGCGGCCGTGCTGGCGGGAGAAGAACCGCGGCGGGGCCTCGCTCAGCCGCAGCGCGGACGCGTCGATGTTGCGCGTGACGAACGGCAGCTGCCGGGTGCGGCGCACCATTATCGCGGCGGCCTGGCAGGCGAAGTGCACCACGTAGAAGAGCAGCAGCCCCACGGTCAGCGGTGCCTGCTCGTGCAGCGGATTGATTCCCTCGATCCGCAGCAGCCCGACCATGATGAGCATGTCGCGGAACAGCTGGCGCACCGTGATGTCGAAGCGGACCTTGCCCAGCAGCGACAGCAGACCGGGCTGCTTCTGCTGAAGGAAGAGATCGAGGGCGAGGCCGCACGCCGAGGCGGCGATGAAGAGCGGTACGTTCGGGAGCACGGCGCCGACGAGCTGTGTGGTGAAGAACACCACCATGGCGAGCAGCGCCGTGAGCTGTACGACCCGGCGTGGGGCGAATCCGGCAGAGGGCACGGGTTGGGCTCCTGGCGGGAGGGCGGTGGACGACTGGGGGGACCCCTGACCGTATGCCGCCGTCTGGCCCGGTGACAATCCGCGCAGGTGCCAACCGCCTCGAATCGGGTTCAAACGATTCCACGGGGCCGCGCCGCCATCTCACGGTGATCTCTCCGCGATCTTCCTGAGACCTGAGGCCCCGGGTGTCGGCCACTGCGTTCACGATGGTCGCGGCGGTCGCGGCGATCGCCGCGGCGAAATGGCCGGGCGGCCATGGGCCCGGCTCACGTAGATTGCCCCCTTGTCATGATGTGAGTGTGCAGGACACGCGTTTCCGCTTTCCGCGAGGTGCGCAGGTGCGCGTGAGAGCCGGGGACGAGCCCGGGATGAGCAGGGGAGAGGCGTGGCAGAGCAGGACGGGTCGGCGGTACGGGACGAGGTGGCCGCGGCCCGCAGGATCGTGGTCAAGGTCGGTTCGTCCTCCCTCACCACGGCGGCCGGAGGGCTGGACGCGGACCGGGTTGACGCGCTGGTGGACGTGCTCGCGAAGGTGCTCGGCCAGGACGCGGGCGGGGCCGGGGACGGCAAGGAAATAGTCCTGGTCTCCTCCGGGGCCATCGCCGCCGGACTCGCCCCCCTGGGCCTGGAGCGGCGTCCCCGCGACCTCGCCCGCCAGCAGGCCGCCGCGAGCGTCGGACAGGGCCTGCTGGTGGCCCGCTACACCGCCTCCTTCGCGCGCTACGGGCGCCGGGTCGGCCAGGTGCTGCTCACCACGGACGACACCAGCCGCCGCGCCCACTACCGCAACGCCACCCGGACCCTGGACCAGCTGCTGGCCATGGGCGCCCTGCCGATCGTCAACGAGAACGACACCGTGGCCACCGACGAGATCCGGTTCGGGGACAACGACCGGCTCGCGGCCCTGGTCGCCCATCTCGTACGGGCCGATCTGCTGGTGCTGCTCTCCGATGTGGACGGGCTGTACGACGGCGACCCCAGGACCCCCGGCACCTCGCGCATCGACGAGGTCAAGGGCCCCGGGGACCTCGCCGGGGTCACGGTCGGCAGCGCGGGCCGCTCCGGGGTCGGCACCGGCGGCATGGTCACCAAGGTCGAGGCCGCCCGGATCGCCGCCGCGGCCGGGGTCCCCGTGGTGCTCACCTCCGCCAGCCGGGCCGGGGACGCCCTGCTGGGCCGCCACACCGGTACGTACTTCCACCGCACCGGCCGCCGCTCGGCCGATCGCCTGCTGTGGCTCGCCCACGCCTCGGAACCCCGCGGCGCGCTCACCCTGGACGACGGGGCGGTGCGGGCCGTCGTGGAGCGCCGCACCTCGCTGCTGCCGGCGGGGATCGCGGCGGTGGAGGGCGAGTTCACCGCCGGGGACCCGGTCGAGCTGCGCGACACCGAGGGCCGCGCGGTGGCCCGCGGACTGGTGAACTTCGACGCCAAGGAGATCCCCCGGCTGATCGGCCGGTCGACCCGTGACCTTGCCCGCGAGCTGGGCCCCGCGTACGAGCGCGAGGTCGTGCACCGGGATGACCTGGTGGTGCTCCACCGCCACGGATGACACTCCGCTCGGGTCGCCTTCGCGCCCCGGAGGCGACCCGAGTCCCAAAAAAGGAGGGCTTACCTTCCGCAAAAACGCCCCGCCGCCGCGCGAGGACTGGTCAACTTTGTTCAACGGGGTCGCGCGGGCAGCGGGCCCGCGGTGGAGGTACAGCCAAGCACCACCGCCACAGTGCTCCGCCCGCGCGTGAGCGGAGCAGCGAGCTACAGGAGGCCGCCGGTGAGACGAGGGCGCCCGGGGGCGCCGCCCCGAGGGGCGGCGGAGCGCACCCTGACCAGTGTCGGGTTGAACGGTGTCGGTGCGAACGGCGCCGGGACGGGCGATGCCGGGACGGAGGACGCGCCGACGCAGGGCAAGCGACGCGTCGAGGTGTCCCGGCTGTGGCACATCACGCTGAGCGTCTCGGGTGCCGAGGCGCCGCTGCGGGAGGTCCGGCGCGCTCTGGAGCAGCTGGCCCATGACCACCCCTTCCTGCTGACCAGCCGCTACGCCAACGATCACGCCGAGATCCGCTACTGGGAAGAGGCGCGTGATCTGCACGACGCGGCGGCGGTGGCGCTGCGGCTGTGGGGCGAGCACCGTTCCACGGCCAAGCTGCCGCCTTGGGAGATCGTGGGGCTCGAGGTCATCGACCGTGATACCTATCACCAGCGCATCGCGGAGGGATACGGGCCGCCACCGGCGTCCCCGGTGGGTGTGCACCCCTTCTGATTCGAGATGTGAGAAGACCATCTCGAAGGGCGGAATACCCATCGGGTCGCCGCGCTCGGCTCAGTAGGCTGCTTGCATGACCAGCGCACCCACCTCGCCGCTCACCGACCCCTGGCCGAAGTCCCCGGTGCTCCAGACCGCCTACCGGGCGCGCGCCGCGGCCGTCGACCTCGCCCCGCTGCCGCGCGCCCTCAAGGACGACGCGCTGCTGGCGATGGCCGACGCGCTGGAGGTGCGGACGAAGGAGATCGTCGAGGCCAACGCCACCGATGTGGAGCGGGCCCGGGAGGCGGGCACGAGCGAGGCGATCGTCGACCGGCTGACCCTCACCCCGGAGCGGGTGCGGGCCATCGCCTCCGATGTCCGCGACGTGGTCGCGCTGCCGGACCCGGTCGGCGAGGTGGTGCGCGGTTCGACGCTGCCCAACGGCATCGACCTGCGCCAGGTGCGCGTCCCGCTGGGTGTCGTCGGCATCATCTACGAGGCCCGCCCGAACGTCACCGTGGACGCCGCCGCGCTGTGCCTGAAGTCGGGCAACGCCGTCCTGCTGCGCGGCTCTTCGTCGGCGTACCACTCGAACAGCGCGCTGGTGAAGGTGTTGCGCGACGCCGTCGGCGGCGCCGGACTGCCCGCGGACACCATTCAGTTGGTGCCGGGCGAGAGCAGGGAGTCGGTGCGCGAGCTGATGCGCGCCCGCGGCCTGGTGGACGTGCTGATTCCGCGCGGCGGTGCCTCGCTCATCCGCACGGTGGTCGAGGAGTCGACGGTTCCGGTCATCGAGACCGGCACCGGCAACTGCCATGTCTACGTGGACGCGCAGGCCGACCTCGACATGGCCGTGGACATCCTGGTGAACTCCAAGGCCCAGCGCCCCAGCGTGTGCAACGCGGCGGAGACGCTGCTGGTGCACCAGGACATCGCCGCGGAGTTCCTGCCGCGCGCCCTGGAGGCGCTGGCGGCGGCCGGTGTCACGGTGCACGCCGACGAGCGGGTGCAGGCGCTGGCAGAGGCCGAGGGGACGAAGGCCACGGTCGTCCCGGCGGCGATGGAGGACTGGGAGACCGAGTACCTGTCGTACGACATCGCCGCGGCGGTCGTGGACTCCCTGGAGGCCGCGGTGGCCCACATCGGCCTGTGGTCCTCCGGTCACACCGAGGCCATCGTCACGACGTCGCAGGCGGCCGCCCGCCGCTTCACCCAATTGGTGGACTCCACCACGGTCGCCGTGAACGCGTCCACGCGTTTCACGGACGGCAGCCAGTTCGGCTTCGGCGCCGAGATCGGCATCTCCACCCAGAAGCTCCACGCCCGGGGCCCGATGGGACTGCCCGAGCTGACGTCGACCAAGTACATCGTCACCGGCGACGGACACACGCGCTGAGTCACCCGTTCGGGGGATGGTCGAATCCGGAGGTCAACGGGTGGATCTTCCCCCGAATGCCATTTTGCCCTGCCCAAATTGACCCGTCCGGTCTACTCTGAATGGGTGCCGGACGACGTGGGGGGCAAGCCGTTCCCGGACGGCGACGAGCCCGACGAGCGCAGCCACGGAGAGGCGAACGACGAGTTCGCCACCGTGGTGTTCGACGAGGACTTCGTACGGTCCGCCGTCATCCATGAACCCACCGCCATCGAGCGGATGCTGGCCGCCGCGCAGGCCCGCGCCGAGGCCGAGGCGTCCCGGCGCAGCAGGGCCGGGGTGTCCCCCGAGGACGAGCTGTTCGACGACGCGTACGGTCCGGAGGCCGAGTTCGGGGACGGCCCGTACGACGACTATGCCGACCCGGACGGCCGCTTCGGCCCGGGCCGCGAGTTCGACGGCGCCTACGGCCCGTACGGGCGCTACGGGAGCGCCGGGCGGCCCTACCGCGGCCATGCCCGCTGGCACCGCCCCGTGGCCTGGCTGCTGGCCGTCCTGATGGGCATCGGGGTGGTCGCGCTGGCCTTCACGGCGGTCTACCGCGGCACCTCGGGCAACCGGCAGGACCCGACCCCGCCGCCCGCCACCAGCGGGGTCGACGGCACGCCCGCGGGGCGGCCGGGCAGCGTGCCGTCCATGCCGTCCAGGGCTGCCGAGCGCGAGGCACCGCCCGCCTCCATCGTGCCGCGCACTCCGTGACGGCGTCGTCCGTCACATCCCCCGTCACATTCCCGTAGGAGGTGTCTTGCCGGTCATGCCGGGCTCCCGACGCCGCTGTGACATCAGCCGCTGCCGCGGCGGGCGGCACCTCGCGGCCCCGCGCTCGTCGCACGCAGCGCGCCGCTCGCTGATCCGGCCTGACCGACAAGACACCCCTTAGCACGTCGCGCCCTATGCGGCGTTTCCTCCGCACTGTGCGTGAAGTTGTGGAGTACCACGGCGTTTACCGCTGCCCCCGGCGACCTACTCTTGAGGTATGACCGGGCGTGGAGACCCTCCCGAGGGGACACCCGAGGGCGTCCCGGGAGGTGGTGAGGACGAGTACCGCTCCGTCGTGTTCGACGAGTCCTTCGTTCGTGCTGCCCGGCTCCAGGAATTCTCCGCCCAGGAGCGCATGGACGACCACTCCCGCGCGGTGCGCGCCCGCCACGCCTGGGCCCGCGCCGGGGCGTCGCGGCAGGCCGTCGTCCTCGTCCTGCTGATCGCCTTCGCCTTCGCGGCGGCCGTCTACATGGGCGTACGCCACCCCTACCAGGCCCCCGAGCCGCAGGCCGTCGAGCCGCTGCGCAGCAGCGTGGTGCCGCTCTCGCCGCGCGGTGAGGTGCCCGGCGGGCGGCCCGCGGAGCTGTTCCGGGAGAGCCCGGCCGCCCAGTTCCGCGTCGGCGCCGAGGGGGTCACCCTGCCCGCCGTGCGGCGCACCCAGGGGTTCTCGGAGAGCCAGGTGATGACGGCGCTCACCACGGCCAAGGACTACGTGGTGAAGTCCGCCCTCGACCCGGGTGTGCTCACCGGCGGCCCGGTGCAGACGGTGCGGCTGCTGCTCGACCCCGCCCAGCAGATCCAGTTCGACCAGAGCTTCGAACACCCGGTCGACGACGGCCGCCATGCGGCCACCGGCTGGCTGACTCGCTTCAACCCGGCCGAGGTGACGCTGGCCAACGCCCCGGTGCGGGTGCGCGGCACGCTGACGGTCGTCGAGCGCACCCCCTCGACCCTGGAGGTCAGCGCCGACCACGTCTTCGTCTACGCGATCCAGCGGGCCCACGAGCGGGCCCCGGACCACGCCTCGCTGTACACGGTGCGCCGGGAGACCCGGTTCCGCTTCGACCGCAGCGATCTGCGCGACCACCGGGTGGAGCTGGTGCACAGCTCCGTGCTGGCGGGCCCGCAGGCGTGCTCCGCGAACGCCGCCGGCTATCTGCGGCCGCTGGTGGCCGGGCAGACCGTCCGGAACGACTCCCCGATGGGCACCGACCCCTACGCCCCGGGCCGTACCCCGGTCTCCCTCTGCGGCGTGCTCTCCCCGGGCACGCAGCCCACCAGCCCGTAGACCCTCAGGAGCGGGGCGGTCCGTCCCCCTCGGAACCCTCCCGGCCGTCGTGGTCGTCCCGGCCCTCCCCGCCGTCCCGGCCTTCCTGACCGTCCCGCGGGGGCGTGCCCTCGGTGGTGTCCCCGCCCGGCCTGCCGCCGCCCGTGAACCGGTCGCGCAGCTTGCTGCCCAGGTCCCCGGCGCCGCCCGCCACGTCCCGTACGAACGCGATCAGCGGGTCCTTGCTGGTGCGGACCGACTCCGCGTAGTGGCTCGCCGACTCCCGGAAGGAGTCGCCGACCGAGGTGTCCTTGTCCTCCTCGCGGCGCGGGTAGTGGCCGTCCATGAGCCGCTGGAAGTCCCGGCTCGCGGCCCACTTCTTCAGCTCGGCGGCGCGCACGGTGGTGAACGGGTGGCTGCGCGGCAGCATGTTCAGGATCTTGAGTACGGAGTCCCGCAGATCGCCGCTGTTCTCGTACTCCTCGGCCTGCTCCAGGAAGGCGTCCACGTTCATCTCGTGCAGATGGTGGCCGCCCGCGAGCTTCATCAGCCCGCGCATCGAGGCCCGCAGATCCTGCCCGACCAGTAGCCCCGCCCGGTCCGCCGACAGCTCCGACTTGCGGAACCACTCGCGCAGCGCCGTCACCAGGGCCAGTACCGCCACATTGCCGAGCGGGATCCAGGCGACCTTCAGCGCGAGGTTGGTCAGGAACAGCAGTATCGTCCGGTAGACGGCGTGCCCGGACAGCGCGTGGCCCACCTCGTGGCCGATGACCGCCCGCATCTCCTGCTCGTCGAGCAGCTCCACCAGCCCGGTGGTCAGCACGATGATCGGCGCGTCCATGCCGATGCACATCGCGTTCGGCTTCGGGTCCTGGGTGACGTACATCGCCGGGACCTGCTCCAGGTCGAGGATGTAGCAGGCGTCCCGCAGCATGTCGTGGAGATGGGCGAACTGCCGGTCGCTCACCCGCACCGAATCGGACAGGTACAGCAGCCGCAGGCTGCGCTCGGGCAGCAGCCCGCTCAGCGCCTTGAAGACGGTGTCGAAGCCGGTCAGCTTGCGCAGCGCGACCAGCGCCGAGCGGTCGGCCGGATGCTCGTACGCCCGCGAGGAAATGCCCGGAAAGCGCCGCCTCTCGCGGCTGGGCACATGCTCACGTCCCTCTCCGGTGCCGCTCCCGTCGCCGCCGGTCCCGTGCGTATGGCTGTCGCTCATTGGTCCCCCTCGTGCGGACTGTTTCGCCGGACTGCCTCGGTCGTGCCCGTCCCCCTGGCGGACCCCACCTTAGGCCCTGCACGGCAGGGGGCTAGCGTGGAGACATGCCCGATATGACTGGCCTCACCGCCGTGCTCGCCGCCACTTCCAAGGACCAGGGGCCGGGAGCGCTGCTGCGCACCGTCATCGTCGTCGGCGTCGTGGGATCCGTCCTGGTCGCCTGGTTCCTGCTGCGCGGGTACAAACAGGACTGAGAGCGGGCTCAAGGGCGGACTGAGAGCAAGCCCGGAATCCGGCTCGCATACGATGTTGCGGACGTGACGTGACGCCGAGACCCGGATAGGTATCGCCTGCGATGAGCGCTTTCAGCACCGCACATGCCGCCCTGACCACCCTCGCGGCCGAGGGCGGTGAGCACCACACCGATACTCACCCGAGCATCAGCCCCTTCATGACCGGTGGTGCGGCTCTCGTCATCCTGTTCCTGTTGCTGTGGATCACCACGCGCTTCAACCGGGACCGCTGACCTCAAGGCCGTTGCCTCTTCGGGCCCCGGTTTCGAGCCGGGCCCAGTAGGGTCTGCACGCATGGAAGAGGAGAAGGGGCCGGCCAAGCGGCGGCTCGGTGTGATGGGCGGGACGTTCGACCCGATCCATCACGGTCACCTGGTCGCGGCGAGCGAGGTGGCGGCGCAGTTCCACCTGGACGAGGTCGTGTTCGTGCCGACCGGGCAGCCGTGGCAGAAGAGCCACAAAAAGGTTTCCCCGGCCGAGGACCGCTATCTGATGACGGTCATCGCGACCGCGTCGAATCCGCAGTTCTCGGTCAGCCGCATCGACATCGACCGCGGCGGTGCGACGTACACCACCGACACGCTCCGGGATCTGCGCGCGCTGAACGGTGACGCGGACCTGTTCTTCATCACCGGAGCGGACGCGCTCGCCCAGATCCTCACCTGGCGCGATGCCGAAGTGCTGTTCTCGCTCGCCCACTTCATCGGCGTGACGCGGCCCGGGCACATACTGGCCGACCCGGGGTTGCCGGAGGGCGGGGTGTCGCTGGTCGAGGTGCCGGCGCTGGCGATCTCGTCGTCGGACTGCCGGGCGCGTGTCGCACACGGCGAACCCGTCTGGTACCTGGTGCCGGACGGTGTGGTGCGGTACATCGACAAGCGAGAGCTGTACCGGCACGACTGCTGAAGGGGTACCGGTGAACGACGGACAGGACCCGTACGACCCGTACGCGCGGGATCCGTATGCCCAGGAGCCGCAGATCTACGGCTACGACGCCTATGGGCAGCCGGTGTACCAGCCGCAGGGTTACGACCCGTCGTCGTACTACGGGCAGCAGCAGGGGCAGCAGGACGGCTACGGCTACGGGTACGACCCGTACGGCCAGGCCGCCCAGCAGGCGCAGCAGGCCCCGGCGCAGCATCCGCAGACGCAGCCGTACGACCCGTACTACGGACAGCAGCAGCCCTATCCGCAGCAGGGGCAGCAGGAGCAGTACGTCCAGCAGCAGGGACAGCAGGGGCAGTACGTCCAGCAGGGCTACGACTACGCGGCGCCCGCGCAGTCCGCCCGGCCCGCCGCGCCCGAGGATGACGAGCCGAACCCGTACGAGGAGCTGGCCGAGCTGGACCGGCAGGAGCCGTCCTCCGGCGCCCCGGCCGCGGCTCCTGCCCCGGCTCCCGGCGGGGCCGGTGGCGCGGGGAAGTCCGGCCCGGACGCGGAGGGCGAGGCGTACCGCACCGAGCAGTTCTCCTTCGTCGAGGACCCCGACGAGGACTCCGAAGACGTCATCGACTGGCTGAAGTTCGCCGAGACCCGCTCCGAGCGGCGTGACGAGCGCCGCCGCAAGGGCCGCAACCGGTTCGTCGCGCTCGTCGTGGTGCTGGTCCTGGCCGCCGTGGGCGGGGTCGGCTACCTCTGGTACGCGGGCAAGCTGCCCGGTCTCTCC
Organism: Streptomyces sp. BRA346; assembly: GCF_052851135.1. NCBI lineage: Bacteria > Bacillati > Actinomycetota > Actinomycetes > Kitasatosporales > Streptomycetaceae > Streptomyces > Streptomyces sp. BRA346. Next base: position 149,875 of record NZ_JAIWIH010000038.1, read on the forward strand.
GCCGACGGCGATGCCCAGGCGGCGGCCGGTGGCGCGCAGAAGCGGGACGTGATCGTCGTCCATCTGCGCGAGCTGAAGGGCGGCCGTACGTCCACCGCGCTGCTGGTGGACAACGAGACCACCAAGAAGGGCACCACCGTCCTGCTGCCGAACGCGCTGTCCGTCTCCACCGAGGACGGTGGCTCCACCACGCTCGGCAAGTCGGTGACCGACGAGGGTTCCGACGCCACCCGGGAGTCCCTGTCCACCCTGCTGGGCTCGAAGATCCAGGGCACCTGGCGGCTGGACACGCCCTATCTGGAGAACCTCGTCGAGCTGGTCGGCGGCATCACCCTGGACACCGACACCACCGTCCCGTCCGCCCGGAAGGGCGAGAGCCCGCTGGTCAAGCGGGGCAAGGAGCAGGTGCTGAGCGGTCAGGCGGCTGTGGCGTACGCCACCTACCGGGCCCCGGGCGAGGCGCAGACCAAGCAGCTCGCGCGGTTCGGCCAGGTCATGGACGCCACCCTGAAGAAGGTCTCCAGCGACACCGATGGCGCCACCAAGACCGTCGAGCAGCTGGCGCAGATCCCCGACCCGTCGCTGTCCGAGCAGCAGCTCGGCGCCTCGCTGGCGCGGCTCGCCGGGCAGGCCAAGGGCGGCGACTACGACACGATGACGCTGCCGATCCAGGGCGACGGGACGCTCAGCAGCCGGGCGACGGACCGGGTGGTCAAGAGCGTCCTCGGTGGCACGGTGAAGAACACCGAGCCGGGCTCCGCGGCACGGGTGAGCGTGACCAGCGCCGGCGGGGGCAAGGACGCCTCGGGCGCCGCCCGGGTCGCGCTGGTCAACGGCGGTTTCACGGTCGTCGCCGCCACCGAGGGCGGCACTCCGCAGCAGACCTCGCGGGTGACGTACGCGGACGCCGAGCAGGCCGGACAGGCCAAGGAGGTCGCCAAGACCCTCGGACTGCCCGCGACCTCGGTCACCAAGGGCAAGGGCGCCGCCAACGCGGACGTGACGGTGGTCCTCGGCGCGGACTACGACCACCAGGGCTGACCGCGCCCGCGGGGCGGCCCTGGCATCACGGGCGGCCGTGCGTCACGTCCGGGCGCCACGGGCGGCGGGGGAGCCGGAAGAGTCAGGAGAGTCACGGTGGTCACGGGGGAATGGCCGAGAGCCGTGACGGTGGGGCGTGAGACCCTTGGGGTGCCAGACCCTGAGGGTCCCCACCGACCGGAAAGCCTCGCCTGTGACCGCCACGGACCGCTCCATCGAGCTCATCAACGCCGCCGCCCAGGCGGCCGCCGACAAGCTCGCGCACGACATCATCGCGTACGACGTCAGCGACGTGCTCTCGATCACCGACGCCTTCCTGCTGGCCTCGGCGCCCAACGACCGCCAGGTGAAGTCGATCGTCGACGAGATCGAGGAGCGGCTGAACAAGGACCTCGGTGCCAAGCCGGTCCGCCGCGAGGGCGACCGCGAGGCCCGCTGGGTGCTGCTGGACTACGTGGACGTCGTGGTGCACGTGCAGCACAGCGAGGAGCGGGTCTTCTACGCCCTGGAGCGGCTGTGGAAGGACTGCCCGCAGCTGGAGCTGCCCGCCGACGCCCAGGCCACCCGCGGCAAGGCGGAGGAGTACGCGCAGGCCCAGGGCCCGGACGGCGGTGCGGGCGGTGAGTTGAGCTGAACGGCACCATGAGCGGCCGCGGCCGCCGCATAGTCCTGTGGCGGCACGGCCAGACGGCCTGGAACATCGAGCGCCGTTTCCAGGGCTCCCTGGACATCGAGCTGACCGACACCGGCGTCGCGCAGGCCCACCGCGCGGCCCGGCTGCTGGCCGGACTGCGGCCGGACGCGATCATCGCCTCCGACCTGAAGCGAGTCATGGCGACCGCCGCCGAGCTGGCGGCCGTGACCGGGCTCACGGTCGACCACTACGCCGGGTTGCGGGAGACCTACGCCGGTGAGTGGCAGGGGCTCACGCACGAGGAGATCATCGAGCGGTTCGGCGAGCAGTACGCGGCGTGGAAGCGCGGCGAGCCCGTGCGGCGCGGCGGCGGCGAGCTGGAGTCCGAGGTCGCCGACCGGGCGGCGCCGGTCGTGCAGGAAGCCGCCGAGAAGCTGCCCGACGGCGGCACGCTCGTGGTGGTCAGCCACGGCGGCACGATCCGCACCACGATCGGGCGGCTGCTCGGCCTGGAGTCGCACACCTGGGAGGCGCTCGGCGGCCTCTCGAACTGCTGCTGGTCGGTGCTGGGCGAGGGCGCGCGCGGCTGGCGGCTCCTGGAGCACAACGCCGGATCCCTCCCCGAGCCCGTCCTCGGCGACGACGCCTAGGCGACGACCAGCAGACCCCTCCCGGCTCGATTTCCTTTTCCGGCTGGTCACCGGCTAAGCTCCTTCTTGTTCGAAGCGCAGCGGCGCGGAGAGCAGCGGGGCTATAGCTCAGTTGGTAGAGCGCCTGCATGGCATGCAGGAGGTCAGGAGTTCAATTCTCCTTAGCTCCACAGATGGCGGCGATCCCGTCTCCCGGTGAGGGAGGCGGGATCGCCGCTTTTGTGCGCGGTGACCCGTCTCGCTCGTGACCGCCCCCCGTTGACGTCGGCTCAACTCGGCCTGTCGCCGGGGTGGCTGGGTTCGGTGCGATCTTCCTGGGTAGGTTGGACGACACCGCGCCGAGCGCGTGAGCTCGGCGGAAGTGGCGGTGTGCGGGGCGCTTGTGAGTCTGGTGAGGCGTCTGTTGCATCTCCGCTGACCTGGGCGTCGCCCCGTGGCAGAATCGGACCGCCGGCGGGGGCGCAGGGCCGATAGTCCGATGGGGAGGGACGGGTGGGATGCCGACCAGCATCCTCGACGCGTTCGAGGACCTTTCCGAGACAGCTCGGGAGGGCATCGAATGCCCGTCCTGCGGCTCCGGCAACGTGGCTCAGGTACTCGGTGACAACGGCGGTGTTTCCTACGTGTGTACGGCCTGCGGCCACAGCTGGAGCTGAGTGACATGGGAGCACACAGCCGGAAATGTGACTGGTGCGGCGGCGGCACACCCATCGTCCGCGACATGGAGCCGCTCAACTCCGACTATCAGTACTGGTGCGCGGAGTGCGCCCAGGCGCTGATCATCAAGGGCGACCCGATCGAGACGTACCGGGAGCTGGAGGGCGAGCCGATCTACGGTCGGCTCCTCGAAGAGCACTGCACGCTGAAGCGTTTCTACTCGTTCGCGACGGCGTGAGGGGCTCGGGGCAGGACCCCGCGGCAATCGATTTGGCTAAAGCCCGGGGCGTCCGTGTAATGTAGGCGATGCCGCCGAGGGGAACCGGGCGGAACAGCAAGACCTGGGGCTATAGCTCAGTTGGTAGAGCGCCTGCATGGCATGCAGGAGGTCAGGAGTTCAATTCTCCTTAGCTCCACAATCCCAGGAGCGGGCCGTCCGATGCGGACGGCCCGCTTCTCCATTCCCCGCCTGCTCCCCGCCCGCGTACTACCTCGATGCGGGTCCTCGGTGTCCTGCGGTAACCTGACCCCATGCGTGCCGTACGCCTTCTGCTTAGCGGGCCGCGCTGATCAGTCCCGACCGCGATCATCTCCGGTCGGCATCGGCGCGGCGTCCCCTCCTGTGCGAGGGGCCTTTTTGTTTCACCGGACAAGAGGGAATCGGCCTGTACCGCGGGCAGAGACGACCAATGGAGCTTTGAGGATCATGAGCGAGACCAATGCCGCAGCCGAGGTGGCCGCGCCGCACCGCTACACGGCCGCGCTGGCCGCTGACATCGAGGCCCGCTGGCAGGACTTCTGGGACGCGAACGGCACGTATGACGCGCCCAACCCGGGCGGCGACCTGACCGGTGACGCCGACGTCGTGGCCCGGCCGAAGAAGTTCGTCATGGACATGTTCCCGTACCCCTCGGGGGCGGGGCTGCACGTGGGCCATCCGCTGGGCTACATCGCCACCGATGTGTACGCCCGCTACCACCGCATGACGGGCCACAACGTCCTGCACACCCTGGGCTTCGACGCCTTCGGCCTGCCCGCCGAGCAGTACGCGGTGCAGACCGGCACCCACCCCCGGGTCAGCACCGAGGCCAACATCGTCAACATGCGGCGCCAGCTGCGCCGCCTGGGCCTGGGCCACGACCCGCGCCGCTCCTTCGCCACGATCGACCCGGACTACTACAAGTGGACCCAGTGGATCTTCCTGCGGATCTTCAATTCCTGGTACGACCCGGAGGCGAAGAAGGCGCGCCCGATCGACACCCTGGCCGCGCAGTTCGCCTCCGGTGAGCGCGCCACCCCCGACGGGCGCCCCTGGGACGGGCTGACCGAGGCCGAGCGCGCCGACATCCTGGGCGAATACCGCCTGGCGTACGCCTCGGACGCGCCCGTCAACTGGTGTCCGGGGCTGGGCACCGTGCTGGCCAACGAGGAGGTCACCGCCGACGGCCGCTCCGAGCGCGGCAACTTCCCGGTCTTCAAGGCCAAGCTGCGCCAGTGGAACATGCGGATCACCGCCTACGCGGACCGGCTGCTGGACGACCTGGACGCGCTGGACTGGCCCGAGGCCATCAAGCTCCAGCAGCGCAACTGGATCGGCCGCAGCGAGGGCGCCCGGGTCGACTTCCCGGTGCAGGACCACCCCGACGCGAAGATCACGGTCTTCACCACCCGCCAGGACACCCTGTTCGGCGCGACCTACATGGTGCTGGCGCCCGAGCACGACCTGGTCGACTCCATCGTCCCGGCCGCCTGGCCCGAGGGCACCCACGACGTGTGGACCGGCGGGCACGCCACCCCGGCCGCCGCCGTCGACGCCTACCGCAAGCAGGCCGCGGCCAAGTCGGACGTGGAGCGGCAGGCCGAGGCCAAGGACAAGACCGGCGTCTTCACCGGTGCGTACGCGGTCAACCCGGTCAGCGGCGACCGGGTGCCGGTCTTCATCGCCGACTACGTGCTGATGGGCTACGGCACCGGCGCGATCATGGCCGTTCCGGCGCACGACGGCCGTGACTTCGCCTTCGCCCGCGCCTTCGAGCTGCCGATGCGCTGCGTCGTCGAGCCCTCGGACGACCGCGGCACCGACCCGTCGACCTGGGATGACGCGTTCGCCTCGTACGACGCCAAGATCGTCAACTCGGCGGGTGAGGGCGTCTCCCTGAACGGCCTGGGCGTGACCGAGGCCAAGGCCCGGATCACCGAGTGGCTGGAGGCCCGCTCCATCGGCGAGGGCACCGTCAACTTCCGGCTGCGCGACTGGCTGTTCAGCCGCCAGCGCTACTGGGGCGAGCCCTTCCCGATCGTCTACGACGAGGACGGCGTGGCTCACGCGCTGCCCGAGTCGATGCTGCCGCTGGAGCTGCCCGAGGTCGAGGACTACTCGCCGCGCACCTTCGACCCCGACGACGCCGACACCTCCCCGGAGACCCCGCTGTCCCGGAACGAGGAGTGGGTGAACGTGGTGCTGGACCTGGGCGACGGACGCGGCCCGCGGCCGTTCCGCCGCGAGACCAACACCATGCCCAACTGGGCCGGCTCCTGCTGGTACGAGCTGCGCTACCTGGACCCGCACAACAGCGAGCAGCTGGTCGACCCCGGCACCGAGCGCTACTGGATGGGCCCGCGCGACGGTCAGCCGCACGGCGGCGTCGACCTGTACGTCGGCGGCGCCGAGCACGCCGTGCTGCACCTGCTGTACGCCCGCTTCTGGTCCAAGGTGCTGTTCGACCTGGGGCACGTCTCGTCGGCCGAGCCGTTCCACAAGCTGTACAACCAGGGCATGATCCAGGCGTACGTCTACCGGGACAGCCGCGGCATCGCCGTCCCGGCCGCCGAGGTCGAGGAGCGCGACGGGGCGTACTGGTACGAGGGCGAGAAGGTCACCCGTCTGCTGGGCAAGATGGGCAAGTCCCTGAAGAACGCCGTCACCCCGGACGAGATCTGCGCCGAGTACGGTGCCGACACGCTGCGCCTGTACGAGATGGCCATGGGCCCGCTGGACGTCTCGCGCCCCTGGGACACCCGCGCGGTCGTCGGCCAGTACCGGCTGCTCCAGCGGCTGTGGCGGAACGTCGTGGACGAGGCCACCGGCGAGGTCTCCGTCGTCGACGCGGAGCCCGACGAGGACACGCTGCGCGCCCTGCACAAGGCGATCGACGGGGTCCGCCAGGACATGGCGGGGCTGCGCTTCAACACCGCCATCGCCAAGATCACCGAGCTGAACAACCACGTCACCAAGGTGCGCGAGGTGCCGCGCTCGATCGCCGAGCGGCTGGTGCTGCTGATCGCGCCGCTGGCCCCGCACATCGCCGAGGAGCTGTGGCGCAAGCTGGGCCACGACGCGTCGGTCGTCCACGAGCCGTTCCCGGTCGCCGACCCGGCGTACGTCGTGGACGAGACGGTGACCTGCGTGGTCCAGGTCAAGGGCAAGGTCAAGGCCCGGCTGGAGGTCGCCCCGTCGGTCTCCGACGAGGAGCTGGAGGCGCAGGCCCTGGGCGACCCGGCGGTGGTCGCGGCGCTGAACGGCGCGGGCATTCGCAAGGTCATCGTGCGAGCGCCGAAGCTGGTGAACATCGTCCCGGCCTGACGGCTCGGGGATGACCCGTAAGGGCGGGCTGGGGGTTCGTCAGGAACCCCGGGCCCGCCCGGTCCGTTTACGCTGGGAGGACAGCTGCCACCGCGGTGACCGCCGCCCTAAGGAGCGCACATGGAAGCCATCTGGATCCTGTTGCTGCTTTTCGTCCTGTTCATCGTGACCGGCACCTATGTCACGGTGCGGGTGGTCCGGACGGCCAAGCGCAGCCTCGACCGCACCGTGGACCAGGCCCGCCGCACGGTCGAGGACACCCGGCTCCGGGCCCGCCAGTTCTCCCGGCCGGGCGCGGCCGGTGAGCTGGCCGAGCTGCGGCTGTCGCTGCGTACGTCGATGTCCGCCACCGAGCAGGCCCTCCACGCGGTGGCGGGCCAAGACCGCTCCGTGGCGGAGTCGTTGAACCTGTTCCAGCGGCTCAGCGCGCACGGCCGCGAGCTGGACGACGACCTGAAGCGGCTGGAGCGCGAGCCCGACAAGACCCGCCTCGCCGCCCTGCTCCCCGAGCTGCGGGAGCGCACGGAGCGGATCACCCACTCCGCGGACTCCCTGCGCTGGGCGGTGCGGGAGCGGGCGCAGCGGTTCGCCCACGACGAGCTGGACGCGCTGGGGCGCGAGATCGAGATGGAGGCGGGGGCGCTGCGGCACTGGACGGTGGAGGAGCCGCGTGCCGCGTCGGGGACGCGGGCGGCGCCGGAGCCGGAGTCTGCGGCCGGCGATGCCGCACCCCGGCAGGAACAGCCCTCACCGCCCTCCCTCGAGACCACCCCCCGGCCGCAGCCGCAGTCCTGGCAGAAGTCCTGGCAGAAGCCGTGGCAGGAGTCCCCACGCCCCGAGAACACCGCCTGAACGCGGGCTTACCGGTAGGGTCGGTGATCATCCAGTGGGGTCGCGCTGTCGGCCCGGGGCTTCCCCGGATAATCTCCCAGTCATGTCCCGCCATGTCGCGATCGTGACCGATTCAACGGCTTACCTGCCGCAGGAGGCGATGGAGCGGCATCGCATCACCTCCGTGCCGCTGACGGTGGTGCTCGGAGACCGGGCGCTGGAGGAAGGGACCGAGATCTCGGCCCTGTCGCTCGCGGAGGCCCTACAGAAGCGCAAGCCCGTGACCACGTCCCGGCCCAGCCCTGAGACCTTCGCGGACGCCTACCGCGCGGCCGCGGCGGAGGGCGCGACCGGCATCGTCTCGCTGCACCTGTCCGCCGAGATCTCCGGCACCTACGACGCGGCGGTGCTCGCCGCACAGGACGCGCCCGTACCGGTCCGGGTGGTGGACAGCGGCATGGTCGCGATGGCGCTCGGCTTCTGCGCACTGGCGGCGGCGGAGGCCGCGGAGGGCGGCGGCACGCTGGAGGAGGCCGTCGCGGCGGCCCAGAAGCGGGCCGACGGCACCGCCGCCTACTTCTACGTCGACACCCTCGACTATCTGCGCCGCGGCGGCCGCATCGGCGCGGCGCAGGCCCTTCTCGGCTCCGCACTCGCGGTCAAACCGCTGCTCCAGCTCGACGACGGCCGGATCGAACTGCGGGAGAAGGTCCGCACCGCGTCCAAGGCCATCGCCCGGCTGGAGGAGATCGTGGTGGAGCGGGCGGGCCAGAGCCCGGTGGACATCGCCGTCCAGCACCTCGCGGCAGGGGAGCGCGCGACGGCCCTCGCGGAGCGGCTGCGGGAGCGGGTCCCGGGGCTCGCGGAGCTGTACGTGAGCGAGGTGGGCGCCGTGATCGGGGCGCACACCGGGCCGGGGCTGCTGGGCGCGGTGGTTTCGCCGAGGTAGCGAACTCGTTCGGGTGACGGGGTTTTCCACACACCGTGGGTTATCCCCGGGAATCGGAGCTGCTCAGCGGGGTCGGGCGAAGACGCCTACGGTCGGTCGGCATGAGGACACGATCACGCACCGTGACGACGCGACCGCCCCGCGGCCGCCACCGCTTGGCCGCGCCCCGCGCCGCCCCACCGCACCGCAGCGCCCGCGCGGCGGCCCTTTTCACCGCTCGCGGGGACGGGCCCTCCCCCACCCCACCCATCCGAAGCCCGAACCGCCCATCCACTCCAAGGGCGACAACTGCCCTGGGCCGGGAGTCCGTTCCGACGCCGTCCCGCGCTCCGGTTCCGCCCTCCGCTCGGCTCGCGGTGCCCGCTCGGCTCGCGGTGCCCGCTCGGCTCGCGGTGCCCGATGCCGGGCCGGCTCCCGCTCCGGGTTCGACTCGGGCGTCGGGGCCGGTGGCCGCCTTGGGCCAGGCGCCCGGCACCGGGGCGGCGTCGGCTTCGGAGGCGCCCCGCGTTCCGGGTCGGAGGTCTGCTCCCGGCCGGGGAACCGGCGCAGGGGTGGCGGTCCGCTCGGGCGAAGACGCGGGCGCGGCCTCGCACGAGGGGGCGGGCGGGGCCGCGCGGCGTCATGTGCCGCGTTGGGCCGCGCCGGAGGCTGAGGACGAAGCGGTGGAGGAGGCCGCGGACGAGAAGGGCGACACCGGCGGCAGCCAGACGCTGCGCCGCCGCGACCGGATGCGGCTGGCGTTGCGCGAACGCCTTCCGCTGTGGCTTCAGCTGCGCTGCGGCATGGAGTTACGGACCGTCGCCGCGCTGGCGGTCGCCCTCGTCGTCGCGGTGGCCTTCGCGGTCTACCACTTCTGGAGCGGCCGCCCGCAGACCGTACGGGCGCCCGAACCCGAACCCGCCCGCGCGGCAGCCGGGCCGACGGCCGGGGAGCGGGCGGGCGTCGGCGCGGGCGGCCGGGCGGTCGTGGTCGATGTGACGGGCAAGGTCCGCCGCCCCGGGCTGCGGCAACTGCCGTCCGGGGCCAGGGTCGCCGACGCGATCAAGGCGGCGGGCGGGGCGCGGCCGGGCGCGGACACCAGCGGACTGAACCGGGCCCGGCCCTTGGTGGACGGTGAGCAGATCGTGGTCGGCGCCCCGGCGAACCAGGCACCCGCAGGCCCCGCCCCCACCGGCCCGGCCCCCGCACCCGGTTCCGGCCCCGCACCGGGCGCACCGTCCGGCGGGACGATCAGCCTCAACTCGGCGACGGCGGAACAGCTCGACACCCTGCCGGGCGTCGGCCCGGTCCTGGCCCGGCACATCCTCGACTACCGCACCCAGCAGGGCGGTTTCCGCTCCATCGATGAACTCCGCGAGGTCAACGGCATCGGCGACCGCCGCTTCGCCGATCTCCGCCCACTGGTTCAGCCATGACGTCCGTACACACGGCGCGCCCCCGTGCCCCGGTGCACGCGGCCGCCGCCTCACCGCGCGGGGCGTCCCATCCCCGCCAGGAGGGCCCGGCGGACCTTCGCCTGGTGCCGCCCGCGCTGGCGGCCTGGGCCGCGGCGGCGGTCGCGTTGGGCACGCCCGGGCGCACCGTGGCCGTGGTCTGCGCGGGCGCCTGCCTGGCGGCAGCCGTCCTGCTGTACGTGACCCGTCGGCACCGGGCCGACCTCGCACAGGCCAAGCGGCGCACGGCGGGGGCGATCGCGGCGGTCCTGCTGTGCGGGGCCACGGCGGGAGCGGTCGCCGCGCTGCACGCGGCGGACGTGCGGCGCGGACCGGTTCCGGCGCTGGCCGGGGAGTTCGCCGAGGCGACCGCCGAGGTGACAGTCACGAGGGATCCGAGACTCAGCCGCCCCCGGGTGCGCGGAGCCGCGCTCGCGCCGGTGTCGGTGGTGGTCGAGGCGGAGGCCACCAGCATCACCGGGCCTGACGGCACGTCGACGAAGACCCGCGCCCCGGTGCTGGTGACGGTCCGCCCGGAGGCCCGGCAGCGAGCGGCATGGCTCCGGCTGCTGCCGTCCACGCGGCTGCGGGTGCACGGACGCCTGGCGCCGCCGCTGCGCGACGGGGACCGGCTCGCGGCGGTGGTGCGCGGCGGCAGCGGGCCGCCGCGCGTCATCGGGGCGCCCAGTTCGGTCCAGCGGCTGGCGGGCCGGTTGCGCGCCGGACTGCGTACGGCGACCGACGGCCTGTCCCCGGACGCGCGGGCGCTGCTGCCAGGGCTGGTCGTGGGGGACACCTCACGGGTGCCGCCGGACCTCGACGAGGCGTTCCGGGCCACGGACATGACACATCTGCTGGCCGTCTCCGGCAGCAATCTCACACTTCTGCTGGCGCTGCTGACGGGCCCTCCCCACCTCGCCGCGCGGGCCGAGCGGCGCGGGCTGGCCGCGGCGCTCGGCATGCGGCTCCGGACGACGGCCCTGCTCGGCGGAGCGCTCACGCTCGGCTTCGTGGTCGTCTGCCGCCCCGACCCCAGCGTGCTGCGGGCGGCGGCATGCGGGCTGATCACGCTGCTGGCCATCGGCACCGGGCGCCGCCGTTCCCTGCTCCCCGCCCTGGCCGCCGCGGTCCTGGCGCTGCTGCTGTACGACCCGTGGCTGGCCCGCAGCTACGGGTTCGTGCTCTCCGCCCTGGCCACCGGCGCGCTGCTCACCTTCGCGCCGGCGTGGAGCGCCGCCCTGCGGCGCCGTGGGGTGCCGCCGCGACCGGCCGAGATGCTGGCGGCCGCCGCGGCGGCGCAGGCGGTGTGCGCGCCGGTGGTGGTGATGATGGCCGCGCGGGTGAGCCTGGTGGCGATCCCCTGCAATCTGTTCGCCGAGCTGGCGGTGGGGCCCGCCATGATCCTCGGCTCCGCCGCGCTCGCGGTGGCCCCGCTCGCGCTTCCGGTCGCCCGGTGGATCGCCTGGCCCGCGGGCTGGCCCGCCGAGTGGATCGCCGGGGTGGCCCGCACCGGCGCGGGGCTTCCCGGTGCGGAGGCGGGCTGGCCGGGCGGCTGGCCCGGCGGGCTGCTGCTGGCGGCGGTCACCCTGGTCGCCGTCCTTCTGGGGCGCCGTCTGCTGCGGCACCGGTGGCTGTGGGCGATCTGTGCGCTGCTCCTGCTGCTCGCGGTGGTCCGCCCGGCGCCGCTGACCCGGGTCATCACCGGTTGGCCGCCGCCCGGCTGGCGGATCGTGGCCTGCGATGTGGGCCAGGGGGACGCCCTGGTCCTGGCCGCGGGTCCCGGCACGGCCGTCGTCGTGGACGCCGGTCCCGAGCCACGGGCCGTCGACCGCTGTCTGCGGACGCTGGGCGTGGTCCGCATCCCGCTGCTCGTCCTCACCCACTTTCATGCCGACCATGTGGCCGGACTGCCCGGGGTGCTGCGCGGCCGCTCGGTGGGGGCGATCGAGACGACCGGACTGGCGGAGCCGCCCGGCCAGGCCGCGGCCGTGCGGCGCGGGGCCGCGGCGGCAAGGGTGCCGGTGGTGACGGCCGGGCCGGGCGAGCGGCGCCGGTCGGGCCCGCTGTCCTGGGAGGTCCTGTGGCCCGCGCCCGACACCCCGGCCGCCGCCCCGGCGCAGGAGGGGCCGAACGACGCGAGCGTGACCCTTCTGGTCCGTACGGCGGGCCTGACCCTGCTGCTCCTCGGCGACCTGGAACCGCCCGCCCAGCAGGCGCTGCTGATGGCGCATCCGGACCTGCCCCCGGTCGATGTGCTCAAGGTTGCCCACCATGGCTCGGCCTACCAGGACCCGCGGCTGATCCATAGGCTGCACCCGCGGATCGCCTTGATCTCGTGCGGCGCGGACAACCCGTATGGACATCCGTCGCCCCGCACCGTGGCGGCCCTGAGGGCCCGGGGTGCCGCCGTGCTGCGGACCGACCGGGACGGGGCGATCGCGGTGACCGGCCCGCGGCTGCGCGCGGTGGTCGGCGGGAGCAGAAGAGCCCAGCGCGGCGGCCGAAGGCCGCGGGGCGGCGGCGGACCCCAATTCGTCGTCCGGGCACGGTGGTTCGCGCAGGGCACAGTAGGTTTCTGGTGCGGACTCGGTCGGTTTCGAAAGGAAGCTTGCTCATGTCGCTCGAACAGTGGACCAAGGTCGATAACTACTTCAACGGCCTGCTGGCACCGTCGGATCCGGCCCTGGACGCCGCCCTGGAGCACAGCGAGTCCGCCGGGTTGCCGCCGCACCAGGTGGCGCCCAACCAGGGGAAGCTGCTGCATCTGCTGGCCCGGATCCAGGGGGCGCGCACCATCCTGGAGATCGGCACCCTGGGCGGATACAGCACCATCTGGCTGGCCAGGGCGCTGCCCGAGGGCGGGCGGCTGGTCTCCCTGGAGGCCGACCCCCGGTGCGCGGAGGTGGCGCGGGAAAACGTGGGGCGGGCGGGGCTGGGCAAGGTCGTCGAGATCCGCACCGGCAAGGCGCTGGAGTCGCTGCCCCGGCTGGCCGAGGAGGGGGACGGCCCCTTCGACGTGGTCTTCATCGACGCCGACAAGCCCGGCAACCCCGACTACCTCGCCTGGGCGCTGCGGCTCACCCGGCCCGGCAGTCTCATCATCGGGGACAACGTGGTGCGGGACGGGGAGGTGGCCGACCCCGCCAGCACGGACCCCCGCGTCCAGGGCGTACGGCGCTTCACGGAGCTGATCGCGCAGGAGCCCCGGCTGACGGCGACGGCGGTGCAGACGGTCGGCGAGAAGGGGTACGACGGCTTCGCGCTGGCGCTGGTCACCGGGTAGCGGAGGGCCGGGTAGCGGATGACCGGTAGCGGACGGGTGGGGGCGGACGACCGGTGATCGTGCACGGGCGGGTGCCCCAGGACGGGGCGCGCCCGGTCAGTCGGTCTCCAGCCAGCCCTCGTACTCCTCGGCGAGGGCGTCCAGCGCGGCCGGGTCCAGCCGGGTGCCCGGGTCCTCGACGACCACCAGCCACTGGGCGTCCTCGGCGTCGTCCTCACCTGCCAGGGCGTCCCGCACCAGCTGGGGCTCCTCCGCGACGCCGAAGCGCTCGGGCAGCGCCTCGGCCACCTCCTCCGCCGCGTCGCGGTCGGGGAGCACCAGCACATGCCGTAGCGGGCGCACGCCGTTCAGTCCTCCATCGATCACCGGACCATTGTCGGCCATAGCGAAGACCGGGCTGTCGGCGGTCCGTGGGATGCTGGACCGCGATGGCCAGGAAGACGACGACCGACGACCCCCTCGCCCCGGTGACCCTCGCCGTGGGCCAGGAGGATCTGCTGCTCGACCGCGCCGTGCAGCAGGTCGTGGCGGCGGCCCGTGCCGCCGACCCAGACACCGATGTGCGCGACCTCACGCCCGACGCGCTCCAGCCCGGCACCCTCGCCGAGCTGACCAGCCCGTCGCTCTTCGCGGAGCGCAAGGTCGTGGTGGTGCGCAGCGCACAGGATCTGTCGGCCGACACGATCAAGGACGTGAAGGGCTATCTCGGCGCCCCCGCCGAGGAGATCACCCTGGTGCTGCTGCACGCCGGGGGAGCCAAGGGCAAGGGGCTGCTGGACGCCGCCCGCAAGGCCGGGGCGCGCGAGGTGGCGTGCCCGAAGATGACCAAGCCCGCCGACCGGCTGGCGTTCGTCCGGTCGGAGTTCCGCACCGGCGGCCGGTCCGCGACGCCGGAGGCCTGCCAGGCGCTGGTGGACGCCATCGGAAGCGATCTGCGCGAGCTGGCCAGCGCGGTGTCCCAGCTCGCCGCGGATGTCGAGGGCACGATCGACGAGGCCGTCGTCGGCCGCTACTACACGGGCCGGGCCGAGGCGTCCAGCTTCACCGTCGCCGACCGCGCCGTCGAGGGGCGGGCGGCCGAGGCGCTGGAGGCGCTGCGCTGGGCGATGGCCACGGGCGTGGCCCCGGTACTGATCACCAGCGCCCTGGCCCAGGGCGTCCGCGCCATCGGCAAGCTGGCCTCCGCCCCGCGCGGTGCCCGCCCCGGCGATCTGGCCCGTGAGCTGGGCATGCCGCCCTGGAAGATCGACCGGGTGCGGCAGCAGATGCGCGGCTGGTCGGCGGACGGGGTGTCGATCGCGCTGCGCGCGGTCGCCGAGGCCGACGCGGGCGTCAAGGGCGGTGGCGACGATCCGGAATACGCCCTGGAGAAGGCCGTCGTCACCATCGTCCGTGCCGCCCGCGCGGGTCGTTCCTAGACCTGCCGACCCGGACCCGGCAGCTCTCGGCCCCCTACTCCTTCATCTTGGCCAGGGTCGCCCGGGCGCTCTTCTCGAGCATCTCGGTGGCCTCGTCCGCCGTCATGGGGTCGTCGCTCGATGAGCTGGATACGTATTCGGACCACGTCGACTGGTAGGTCATCCAGCCCTCCCGCACGCCGAGGATCACGTACGCCCCGGTGTCGCTGCTGCTGGTGCTCTGCTGGGTGACGACGTACGCCTCGTCGCCCAGGCCGTCCACCTCGCTCACCTTGTAGGTGTAGCTGGAGGTGCGCTGGTCCTCGTAACTCCGGTACTGGGCCTCGAACTCCGGCTCCGGATTGGTCTTCCGGTGCAGACCGGCCGTCGTGGACAGCCACGCCGAGGAGTAGCTGCTGCTGGACGCGCCGCTCGGCTCGAAGTCGATCTGGCAGGTCATCGAGTCCAGGGCCGGGTCCCGGGAGGCGCTGTGCCGCGGGTTCGACGATCCGCTGGAGTCCTTCTGCTCGTATTCGGCGTCCTCGATGGCCTTGAGATCGGTCGAGGCGCACAGATTGCGCGTATAGGTGTAGCCCGCGAGCTCGGCCTTCGGCTCCCCGCCGAACCCTCCGGTCGCGAACACCACGCCCGCCCAGACCGCCGAGGCGACGACGGCCCCGCCGAGCGCCCACAGCCAGCCCTTGCCGCCTCCGGCACGGCCGCCGGGCGGGGGCGGTGCGGGCGCGGCGTACGGCCCGTACCCGCCGCCCATGGGCACCCCCGGCATGGTCGGCTGCGCGTACGCCGGGGCGTGCGGCGACGCGGCGGCGTGCGGCGGAGGCTGTGGCGGCTGTCCGTAGGAGCCGGGCGGCGGCGCGCCCTGCTGAGGCGGCGGCTGCGACGGAGCGTTCTGCTGGGGCGGGAGCGGCGGCTGAGGCGGCTGCGGCGGCCCGTACGGATTGGGTGTCTCCCCCGGTATCGACATGACGTGAACATACCCGAAGAAACACCGAAAACCCCGCGCTGTGCAGGCACGATCCGGATACGGCACGTGGACTGCCTCCGGACACAGCAATGCCCCCGGAGTGGGCCCGGGGGCATTGAACGTAGCGTGGCGTACTACGAAGGCTGTCCGTGGTCCGAGGTAGAGGGCTCGGACGTTCCCCACGGCGGGGTGGGGGCGAGGTGTCGCCCCGGTGGGTCACCCGTGCGGGTGGCCCGGAAGGGTCAGCCCTTGAGGCCGGCGATCTGCTGCGCGAGCGCCGACTTCTTGTTGGCGGCGTTGTTCTTGTGGAGCACGCCCTTGCTGACGGCCTTGTCGAGCTTGCGCGCGGCGGCGCGGGCGGCAGCGGTGGCCTTCTCGGCGTCACCGGCGGCCACGGCCTCGCGGGTCCGGCGGATGGCGGTCTTCAGCTCGGACTTGACGGCCTTGTTGCGCTGGCGCGCCTTCTCGTTCGTCTTGTTCCGCTTGATCTGGGACTTGATGTTCGCCACGTAAAGAGCCTTCGCAGGTTCGTTGGATTTCGCTGTCTGTCGTGCGCTTGTGCCCCGCGCGAGAGGGGCGCGTAAGGCACAGTCGGCCAGATTACCAGCAGCGCTGGGGGCCTCCCAAACCCGGAAGCGGTTGCCGTTCATGGGACCATGGGGGGACCGAGAACACCGAGTCCCGCCTAGATACAGGACGCTGCGTGCCCGCGACCCCTACCAATGTGCCGGAGCCGAGCCGTACCGACCCGGCTCTGATCCGTAACTTCTGCATCATCGCGCACATCGACCACGGCAAGTCGACGCTTGCCGACCGCATGCTTCAGCTGACCGGCGTGGTCGAGCAGCGACAGATGCGCGCGCAGTACCTCGACCGCATGGACATCGAGCGCGAGCGCGGCATCACGATCAAGTCCCAGGCGGTCCGGCTGCCCTGGGCGCTCACCGAGGACCAGGCGAGCCCGGAGCCGGTCACCCATGTCCTCAACATGATCGACACCCCTGGCCACGTGGACTTCACCTATGAGGTCTCGCGTTCGCTGGCGGCCTGTGAGGGCTGCATCCTGCTGGTCGACGCGGCCCAGGGCATCGAGGCCCAGACCCTCGCCAACCTCTATCTGGCGATGGAGCACGACCTCACGATCATCCCGGTCCTCAACAAGATCGACCTCCCGGCCGCGCAGCCCGAGAAGTACGCCGCCGAGCTGGCGCACCTGATCGGCTGCGACGTCTCCGACGTGCTCAAGGTCTCCGCCAAGACCGGCGAGGGCGTGGACGAGCTGCTGGACACCGTGGTGCGGCTGGTCCCGCCGCCGGTGGGGGTCAAGGACTCGCCCGCCCGCGCGATGATCTTCGACTCCGTCTATGACGCCTACCGCGGTGTCGTGACCTACGTGAAGGTCGTGGACGGCACGCTCAACAAGCGTGAGCGCATCAGGATGATGTCCACCGGCGCCGCCCACGAGCTGCTGGAGATCGGCACCAACTCACCCGAGATGACCTCCTCCGACGGGCTGTCCGTCGGTGAGGTGGGCTATCTGATCACCGGTGTGAAGGACGTCCGCCAGTCCAAGGTCGGCGACACGATCACCCAGTTCACCAAGGGCGCCGAGGAGCCGCTGGGCGGCTACAAGGACCCCAAGCCGATGGTGTTCTCGGGCCTGTACCCGCTGGACGGCTCGGACTATCCGGTGCTGCGCGAGGCCCTGGACAAGCTCCAGCTCAACGACGCCGCGCTGGTCTACGAGCCGGAGACCTCCGCCGCCCTCGGCTTCGGCTTCCGGGTGGGCTTCCTCGGGCTGCTGCACCTGGAGGTCATCCGTGAGCGCCTGGAGCGCGAGTTCAACCTCGACCTGATCGCCACCGCGCCCAACGTGATCTACCGGGTGGACATGGAGGACGGCGCCGTGCACACGGTGACCAACCCCAGCGAGTTCCCCTCGGGCAAGGTCGACAAGGTGCACGAGCCGGTCGTCCGGGCCACGATCCTCGCGCCCAGCGAGTTCATCGGCGCGATCATGGAGCTGTGCCAGAACCGCCGCGGCGTGCTGCTCGGCATGGACTACCTCTCCGAGGACCGGGTCGAGATCCGCTACACGCTCCCGCTCGCCGAGGTCGTCTTCGACTTCTTCGACCAGCTGAAGTCCAAGACCCGCGGCTATGCCTCGCTCGACTACGAGCCCACCGGTGAGCAGGCCTCCGACCTGGTCAAGGTCGACATCCTGCTGCACGGCGACAAGGTCGACGCGTTCTCCGCGATCACCCACAAGGACAAGGCGTACGCGTACGGCGTGCGGCTGGTCGCCAAGCTGCGCGAGCTGATCCCGCGGCAGAGCTTCGAGGTGCCGATCCAGGCCGCCATCGGGTCCCGGGTCATCGCCCGGGAGACCGTCCGCGCCATCCGCAAGGACGTCCTCGCCAAGTGCTACGGCGGTGACATCTCCCGTAAGCGGAAGCTGCTGGAGAAGCAGAAGGAAGGCAAGAAGCGGATGAAGATGGTCGGCAGCGTGGAGGTGCCGCAGGAGGCCTTCATCGCGGTGCTGTCCTCCGACGACGGCGGTGGCGGCGACGCCAAGGGGAAGAAGTAGTCGTAGGTGAACGGGCCCGGTGCTGCGAGAAGCGCCGGGCCCGTTGTCGTGTGACGCTCGATGCAGACCCTCATGTGAACGCACCCCTCATTTGAACGCACCCCTCATTTGAACTACGTGGCCCGGAACCCCTTACGCAGCACGGTTTCGGCCCTTACCCTGATCGCCACGCGAAGGTTACTCGCGAGTCACCAAGCACTGAGGCGGGACCCGGAGGATGCCGTGACCGACACCCAGAATCTGCTCGAGAACCGGCCGCCGTCCCTGGCGACGCACTTCCTCCAGCGCGTCGAGGCGACACCGGACAAGGAGGCGTACCGCTATCCCGTGCCGCCCGCCTCCGGCCGGGGTCCCGACGAGTGGCGGCCGCTGACCTGGCGCGAAAGCGCGGATCGCGTCTTCGCCATCGCCGCCGGGCTGATCGCCCTCGGCATCCGCCCCGAGGAGCGGGTGGCGCTCGCCTCCTCGACGCGCGTCGAATGGATCCTCGGCGATCTCGGCGTGCTGTGCGCGGGCGCGGCGACCACCACGGTCTACCCGAGCACCAACGCCGAGGAGACCGCCTTCATCCTCGCCGACTCCGGCAGCCGGGTCCTGATCGCCGAGGACGCAGCCCAGCTGGCCAAGGTCCGCGAGAAGCGCGACGAGCTGCCCGACCTCGCCCATGTGGTGGTGATCGAGGCGGAGGACGCGACGCCCGCCGGGGACGACCCGGAGGGCTGGGTGCTCTCCCTCGCCGAGCTGGAGAAGCGCGGTGCGGCGCACCTGGACGAGCACCCCGACGCCGTACGGGAGCGTACGGACGCGCTGCGCTCCGATCAGCTGGCGACGCTCATCTACACCTCCGGCACCACCGGCCGCCCCAAGGGCGTACGGCTGGCGCATGACTCCTGGTCCTACATGGCCATCGCCATCGGTACCCAGGAGGGGCTGCTCTACCCGGACGACATGCAGTACCTGTGGCTGCCCCTCGCGCATGTCTTCGGCAAGGTGCTGACGGCGGGGCAGATCTACGTCGGACATACGACCGCGGTGGACGGCCGGGTCGACAAGATCATCGAGAATCTGCCGGTGGTCCGGCCGACCTATATGTGCGGTGTGCCGCGCATCTTCGAGAAGGTCTACAACGGGGTGGCGCAGAAGGCCCGCGAGGGCGGCGGCGCCAAGTACAAGATCTTCCAGTGGGCGGCCGGGGTCGCCCGCGACTACGCCAAGACCTCCCAGGACAACTTCCGCCGCACCGGCACCGCGTCCGTGCCGTTCGGTCTCAAGGCCCAGCACGCCGCCGCCGACAAGCTCGTCTACGCCAAGCTGCGCGAGGCGTTCGGCGGGCGGCTGCGCGCCGCCGTGTCCGGTTCGGCCGCGCTGGCCCCCGAGATCGGCTACTTCTTCGCGGGTGCCGGGATCAACATCCTGGAGGGGTACGGGCTCACCGAATCCAGCGCCGCCAGCTTCCTGAACCCGCCGGACTACCGCACCGGTACGGTCGGCAAGGCGTTCCCGGGCACGGAGGTGCGGTTCGCCGACGACGGCGAGGTGCTGCTGCGCGGCCCCGGCATCATGGAGGGCTACCACGGGCTGCCCGAGCTGACCGCGCAGGTGCTGGAGTCCGACGGCTGGTTCCACACCGGCGACATCGGGGAGCTGTCGCCCGACGGCTATCTGCGGATCACCGACCGCAAGAAGGACCTGATCAAGACCTCGGGCGGGAAGTACGTCGCACCGGCGGAGGTCGAGGGTCAGTTCAAGGCGGTGTGCCCGTTCGTCTCCAACATCCTGGTGCACGGCTCCGACCGCAACTACTGCACCGCGCTGATCGCCCTCGATGAACCGACCATCATGGGCTGGGCGCAGGAGCACGGTCTGGCGGGGAAGTCCTACGCCGAAGTCGTGGACACCGCGGCGGTGCGGGAGTTGATCGACGGCTATGTGCAGCGGCTCAACGAAGGGCTGCAACGGTGGCAGACGATCAAGAAGTTCCGGCTGCTGCCGCGTGATCTGGACGTGGAGCACGGCGAGCTGACGCCCAGTCTGAAGATGAAGCGTCCGGTGGTGGAACGCGAGTACAAGGCCCTGATCGAGGACATGTACGCCGGTACGCGCGAGGCCTGACCGCAGGGTCGGCGCCGGTCCCCACCCGGCGCCGCCCCCGCTTCCGCCACGACGTCACCCACCGCTCGACCCCGCGCCCGACCCCCGATGCGGCCGGGGGTTCTTTACCGGAACAGGCCCGGCGTACGCACGATTTTTCCCCTCAACACAGTTAACTTGCGTGACTCGGTGCATATAAGCGCGGTCCGTCTGTCACTCTGTCCGTGCCGGACACGGCGCATATGACGGAGCTTCTCAGGAGCCGCACAGTGGGGACGTCATCTTCCACCCCGTCTGCATCCGCAGGCGGGGTGGCTCTGCCGGTCGGGGGAATCGGCCCCGTCCGTACCAGCGCCTCGGCCCGCGCGAGCCTGCCCGGCAGTCCGCTCGCGGCCTCCGCCGCGCGCCGGTTCGTGCGCGCCGCGCTCGCCGAGTGGGTCGCGCTCGACGTACCGTCCGCCGACCGGATCACCGACCGGGTCGCGGACGAGGCCGTCCTGTTGGTGAGCGAGCTGGTCACCAACGCGGTGGTGCACGCGGGCACCGCGGTCGAGGTGTGCTGCGCGCTCGATGTGTCGAGCCACGAGGGCGAACCGCCCTCCCTCGTCGTGGAGGTGACCGACCATCACCCCACTCGGGTGCTGCGCGGCGATCCGCCCGTCGACGCGGACGGCGCGGAGTGCGCCGGAGGCCACGGGCTGCGGCTCGTCGCCGAGATCGCCGAGGCGTGGGGGACGACGTACCGGCGCTCCAGCAAGACGGTGTGGTTCCAGGTGTCGGTCCGGGCCGCCGCCGAACCGGTGGTCCCCTCGCCCGAGGAGCCCATGGCCGGGGATCTCGCGCCCCCGTGGGCCTCGCGCGGTACGGAGATCGTCGCCCCCGCGCCGCGCCGGGTGCCCGCCCGCCGCGCCGATCCGGAATGGACCCGGCACGGCGCGCTGTCCTTCCTCGCCGAGGCGTCCGACCTGCTCGCCGGGCAGTTCGACGAGGAGATGGTCACCTCGCTCGCCGGACAGCTGCTGGTGCCCCGGCTCGCCGACTGGTGCGCGATCTGGCTCGACACCGGCGGCGGGCCGCCGCGGCTGGCCCGGGTCTGGCACGCCAGCGAGAGCCGCATGGAGGGGCTCAAGCAGGTGCTGGAGAAGGAGCCGCCCCAGCTGCCCGCGACCGCGCGCGGCGGCCCGCTGGACTGGCCGTGGCCGGCCGACCCCGCGGCGTACGGGCCCGGCGGCGCGGCGCTCGCCTGCCGCCTGATCGCGGGCGGGCGCGCGCTGGGCACGCTGCTGCTCGGGCGGGCCGGGCTGGTGCGCATGCCGGACGAAGTCGTCGGCCTGATCGAGGACTTCGCGCGCCGCGTCGCGCTCGCCCTCGCCTCCGCCCGGCGCTACACGCGCCAGGCCACCATCAGCAGCGTGCTCCAGCGCGGGCTGCTGCCGTCCGGGATCGCCCGGATCCCCGGCGTGGAGTCGGCCGTGGTGTACGAGCCGACCGGCGACATCTCGGCCGGGGGCGACTTCTACGACGTCTTCCCGGCCGGTGACGGGCGCTGGTGCTTCGTCCTCGGCGACGTCTGCGGAAACGGCCCCGAAGCGGCCGTGGTGACCGGCCTGGTGCGGCCCTGGCTGCGGCTGCTGGCCCGCGAGGGCTACGGCGTGGGGGAGGTCCTCGACCGCCTCAACCAGCTGCTGGGCGAGGAGACCGTGGGGGAGGCCGTCGAGGCGGTCGAGGCGGCGGGCGGCACCGACCCGGGCGGCGCGGGCCTGCCGCCGGGCGGCGGCCCGGCGCGGTTCCTCTCGCTGCTGTACGGGGAGCTGGTGCCGCTCGGGCCGGGCAGCGAGGGCGGGGTGCGGTGCACGCTGGCCAGCGCGGGCCATCCGCTGCCGCTGGTCCTCCAGCCCGATGGAACGGTTCGGACGGTCGCCGTGCCGCAGATACTCCTCGGCGTGGTGGAGGAGGCCGCGTACGAGAGTGAAACGTTCGATCTGGCGCCCGGCGAGACCCTGCTGTGCGTGACGGACGGGGTGACGGAGCACCGCTCCGGCACCCGCCAGTTCGACGACGAGGACGGCCTCGCGGCGGTGCTCGCGGGCTGCGCGGGGCTCAGCGCCCGGGAGGTCGCGCAGCGGGTGCGGCAGGCGGTGGACGAGTTCGCGGTGGAGCCGCCGGACGACGACCTGGCGATGCTGGTGCTCAGAGCGCTGTAGAAGCGGCGCCCCGCGGGAGGGGCGGGGCGCGCCGCGGGATGGCGGACAATGGGCCGTATGCCTTCCGTACTGCCCGACGGCGACCCCATGCCCCAGGACGGCGCGCTGCCCCCCGGCGCGCTGGCCGGGGCGGCGGGACGGCCGCTGGGGTTCTATCTGCACGTGCCCTACTGCGCCACCCGCTGCGGGTACTGCGACTTCAACACGTACACCGCCGCCGAGCTGCGCGGATCCGGCGGGGCGCTCGCCTCCCGGGACAATTACGCCGAGCAGGTCGCGGAGGAGGTGCGGCTCGCGCGGAAGGTGCTGGGGGACGATCCGCGGCCGGTGGAGACCGTGTTCGTCGGCGGCGGCACGCCGACCTTGCTGGCGGCCGCGGACCTCGGGCGGATGCTCGGGGCCATCCGCGACGAGTTCGGGCTGGCCGACCGGGCCGAGATCACGACCGAGGCCAATCCGGAGTCGGTCGATCCGCGGTATCTGGAGGCGCTGCGGGAGGCCGGGTTCAACCGGGTGTCGTTCGGGATGCAGAGCGCCCGGCAGCACGTCCTGAAGGTGCTGGACCGCACCCACACCCCCGGCCGCCCCGAGGCCTGCGTCGCGGAGGCGCGGGCCGCCGGGTTCGATCATGTGAACCTGGACCTGATCTACGGAACCCCCGGCGAGAGCGACGACGACTGGCGGGCCTCACTGGAGGCGGCGCTCGGCGCGGGCCCGGACCATGTGTCGGCGTACGCGCTGATCGTCGAGGAGGGCACCCAGCTGGCCCGCCGCATCCGGCGCGGCGAGGTGCCGATGACCGACGACGACGCCCACGCGGACCGCTACCTGATCGCCGAGGAGATGCTGTCGGCGGCCGGGTTCGCCTGGTACGAGGTCTCCAACTGGGCGACCTCGCCCGAGGGCCGGTGCCGCCACAACGAGCTGTACTGGCGCGGCGCCGACTGGTGGGGCGCGGGCCCCGGCGCGCACAGCCACGTCGGCGGGGTGCGCTGGTGGAACGTCAAGCACCCCGGGGCGTACGCCCAGGCGCTCGGCGAGGGCCGCTCCCCGGGCGCCGGGCGGGAGCTGCTGTCCGACGAGGAGCGCCGGGTGGAGCGGATCCTGCTGGAGCTGCGGCTGTCCGAGGGGTGCCCGCTGGAACTGCTGCGCCCGGCCGGGGCGGCGGCCGCGGCACGGGCGCTGGAGGACGGCCTGCTGGAGCCGGAGCCCTACGGCCAGGGCCGGGCCGTGCTCACCCTCAAGGGCCGCCTGCTGGCCGACGCGGTGGTGCGGGACCTGGTCGACTAGTCGGCCGGGGGCGCCGTGACGAAATCGATCAGTTCCTCCACCCGCCCCAGCAGCTCCGGCCGCAGGTCCTTGTAGGAGCGGACCGCGGACAGGATCCGCTGCCACGCCGCGCCCGTGTTCTCCGGCCAGCCCAGGGCGCGGCACACGCCCGTCTTCCAGTCCTGGCCGCGCGGCACCGCCGGCCAGGCCGGAATGCCGAGCGAGGACGGCTTCACGGCCTCCCACACGTCGATGAAGGGGTGCCCGACGACCAGGACGCTCTCGTCGGTGATCTGCTCGGCGATACGGGACTCCTTGGACCCGGCCACCAGGTGGTCCACCAGCACGCCGAGCCGGGCGTCCGGGCCGGGCGAGAAGTCGCGCACGATGGCGGGCAGGTCGTCGACGCCCGCCAGGTACTCCACGACGACACCCTCGATGCGCAGGTCGTCGCCCCAGACCCGCTCCACCAGCTCCGCGTCGTGGCGGCCCTCCACGTAGATGCGCCCGGCGCGGGCGACCCGTGCGCGGGCACCGGGGACGGCGAGCGAGCCGGAGGCCGTGCGCTGCGGCGCGCCGGGGGCCGCCGCGCGCGGGCGTACGAGGGTCACGACGCGGCCCTCCAGGAGGAAGCCGCGCGGCTCCATGGGGAAGACCCGGTGCTTGCCGAAGCGGTCCTCCAGGGTGACCGTCGGCCCCTGCGCGGTCTTCTCGCAGCGGATCACGGCACCACAGAACCCCGTGGTGACCTCCTCGACCACCAGGTCCGGGTCCGCGGGGACCTCGGGGGCGGGCTGCTGCCGCTTCCAGGGCGGGGTCAGATCCGAGTCGTACTGTCGGCTGCGCATCCGGATGACGATAGCGCGGCGGGTCAACGGTCAGCGGGACACGCCGAAGCGCGCGGCCAGTTCGTCGCGTTGGTCACGTACGAAGGCCGCGTCCACGACCGACCCGTGCCCTGGCACGTACCGCGCGTCCTCGCCGCCGAGGGCGATCAGCCGGTCGAGGGCGGCGGGCCAGTGGGCGGGGATCGCGTCGGGCCCGGCCTGCGGCGTGCCCGACTCCTCGACCAGATCGCCGCAGAAGACCACCTCCGGCCCTCCCGGGACCAGAACGGCCAGGTCATGGGCGGTGTGCCCGGGGCCCACGTTCGCCAGCAGCACGGACCGGCCGCCCAGGTCGAGGGTGACCTCCCCGGAGACCGCGTGATGCGGCGGTACGAGGTGATCGACGGCCTCGGCGGCGGCGTCGGGGGCCACCCCGTGCCGTACCGCGTCCTCGCGCAGCGCGTCCCGGTCGCGGCGCAGCACCCCCTCCAGGCCGGTGGCCCCGTACACCGCGCAGCCCGCGAAGGCGGCCGTGCCCAGGACATGGTCGAAGTGCGGATGGGTGAGCGCGATCCGGGTCGGCCTGCGGCCGGTCAGCCGGGTGATCTCGGCCCGCAGCGCCGCGCCCTCGCGCAGCGACGAGCCGGTGTCCACCACGAGGACGTCCGTAGCACCGACGACCACACCGACCGTGCAGTCCCAGTCCGGCAGCCGGCGGCGGGCGACATCGGGCGCGAGCTGTTCCCACCCGGCCTCTTCCCAACACGTCTTCATACCGAGACGCTAGCTCCAACAGCGATAGCGTGACGTGTGGCCGGGCACCGGCGGGGGGCGGCTCTTGCCGTGGCCACCGCACCCCGCCGTACACTGGCTGAGGGGTTCTGGCACTCGTGACCATTGAGTGCCAGAGGGACGACCTGATGACACGGCTGGACTGGAGGTGCGCGGGGTGCTCAGCGAACGCAGACTCGAAGTGCTGCGTGCCATTGTCCAGGACTACGTGGGCACCGAGGAGCCGGTCGGCTCCAAGGCGCTCACCGAGCGGCACCGGCTGGGGGTCTCCCCGGCCACGGTGCGCAACGACATGGCGGCGCTGGAGGACGAGGGCTTCATCGCCCAGCCGCACACCAGCGCCGGGCGCATCCCCACGGACAAGGGCTACCGGCTCTTCGTGGACAGGCTGGCGGGAGTGAAGCCGCTGTCCGCTCCGGAGCGGCGCGCCATCCAGAACTTCCTCGACAGCGCCGTCGACCTCGACGACGTGGTGGGGCGCACCGTCCGGCTGCTGGCGCAGCTGACCCGGCAGGTCGCGGTGGTGCAGTATCCGTCGCTGACCCGTTCGACGGTGCGGCACGTGGAGCTGCTGCCGCTGGCCGTGGCCCGGGTGATGCTGGTGCTGATCACCGACACCGGGCGGGTCGAGCAGCGCATGGTGGACTGCCCGGCTCCGATCAGCGACGACTCGCTGGCGGACCTGCGGGCCCGGCTCAACAGCCGGGTCGTGGGGCGGCGGTTCGCGGATGTGCCGCAATTGGTGCAGGATCTTCCGGAGTCCTTCGAGCAGGAGGACCGGGGGACGGTCTCGACCGTGCTGGCGACGTTGCTCGAAACGCTTGTCGAGGAGACCGAAGAGCGGCTGATGATCGGCGGCACCGCGAACCTCACGCGTTTCGTGCATGATTTCCCCCTGACGATCCGGCCCGTGCTGGAGGCACTTGAGGAGCAGGTCGTCCTCCTCAAGCTGCTCGGCGAGGCCAAAGACTCGGGTATGACCGTGCGCATCGGGCATGAGAATGCTCACGAGGGGCTGAATTCAACCTCGGTCGTCGCGGTCGGCTACGGTTCGGGCGACGAAGCCGTCGCCAAACTCGGCGTGGTCGGACCGACCCGCATGGACTACCCCGGAACGATGGGAGCGGTACGCGCAGTGGCACGTTACGTCGGACAGATCCTGGCGGAGTCGTAAGTGGCGACGGACTACTACGCAGTCCTGGGCGTGCAGCGCGATGCCTCGCAGGACGAGATCAAGAAGGCATTCCGCCGGCTCGCACGCGAGCTGCACCCGGACGTGAACCCGGATCCGAAGACCCAGGAGCGGTTCAAGGAGATCAACGCCGCTTACGAGGTGTTGTCGGACCCGCAGAAGAAGCAGGTCTACGACCTGGGCGGGGACCCGTCGGGTTCGGCCGCGGGCGGCGGCGCCGGTGGCTTCGGCGCGGGCTTCGGCAACTTCTCCGACATCATGGACGCCTTCTTCGGCACCGCCTCGCAGCGCGGACCTCGGTCCCGGACGCGGCGCGGCCAGGACGCCATGATCCGCCTCGACGTGGAGCTGAACGAGGCCGCGTTCGGCACCACCAAGGACATCCAGGTCGACACCGCGGTGGTGTGCACGACCTGTAGCGGTGAGGGCGCGGCGCCGGGCACCTCGGCGCAGACGTGTGACATGTGCCGCGGCCGCGGTGAGGTCTCGCAGGTGACGCGGTCCTTCCTGGGCCAGGTCATGACCTCGCGGCCGTGCCCGCAGTGCCAGGGCTTCGGCACCGTGGTGCCGACCCCGTGCCCGGAGTGCGCGGGCGACGGGCGGATCCGCTCGCGGCGCACGCTGACGGTGAAGATCCCGGCCGGTGTGGACAACGGCACCCGCATCCAGCTCGCGGGCGAGGGCGAGGTCGGCCCGGGCGGCGGCCCGGCGGGCGACCTGTACGTGGAGATCCACGAGGTCCCGCACCCCGTCTTCCAGCGGCGCGGCGACGACATGCACTGCACGGTGACGATCCCGATGACCGCGGCGGCCCTCGGCACCAAGGTGCCGCTGGAGACGCTGGACGGCCTGGAGGAGATCGACATCCGGCCCGGCACCCAGTCCGGCCAGTCGGTGCCGCTGCACCAGCGCGGCGTCACCCATCTGCGCGGCGGCGGCCGGGGCGATCTGATCGTCCACGTCGAGGTGACGACCCCGACCAAGCTCGACCCGGAGCAGGAGGAGCTGCTGCGGCGGCTGTCCAAGCTGCGCGGCGAGGAGCGGCCGACCGGGGAGTTCAAGCCGGGGCAGCAGGGTCTGTTCTCGCGCCTGAAGGACGCGTTCAACGGACGGTAGGCGCCCGGCCGGGGCCGGGGGCCCGCGGCGGAGCCGCTGTCCGCAGCCCCCGGGGGATGCGGCCAAGCCGGGGCAGCAGGGCCTGTTCTCGCGCCTGAAGGACGGGTTCAACGGACGGTAGGCGCCGCCGGTGAGCGCCTTCGGCGGACGCTGATCCGGTGACGGATCGCCGCGGGGGGCATGGCACCATGTGCCCATGTCCTCCGCGCTGACCGATCTCGCCCGGTACCCGATCGTGCAGGCTCCGATGGCGGGCGGGGCCTCCTGCCCGCAGCTCGCCGCCGCTGTCATCGAGGCCGGGGGCCTCGGCTTCCTCGCCGCCGGTTACAAGACGCCGGAGGCGATGTACGAGGAGATCAAGCAGCTGCGCGGGCTGACCGGCCGCCCCTTCGGCGTCAACCTGTTCATGCCGCAGGCGCCCGGCGACCCGGCCGCCGTCGCGGTGTACGCCGACCGCATCGCGGGCGAGGCGTCCCGCTACCAGACCGCGCTCGGGGACCCCGAGTCCGGCGCCGACGACGCGTACGACGCCAAGCTGGCGATCCTGCTGAACGACCCGGTCCCGGTGGTCTCGTTCACCTTCGGCTGCCCCACCCGGGCCGTGCTGGACGCGTTCGCCCGGGTGGGCACCCGGACCATCGTCACCGTGACCTCGCCGGTGGAGGCGGAGACCGCCCAGTGGGCGGGCGCCGACGCCGTCTGCGTCCAGGGCGTGGAGGCCGGTGGCCACCAGGGCGGCTTCCGCAACGACCCGGCCGACGACGCCCCCGGCGCCGTGCTCGGGCTGCTGTCGCTGGTCGCGCTGGTGCGCGAGACCGTGCAGATCCCGATCATCGCGGCGGGCGGGCTGATGCGCGGCTCGCAGATCGCCGCCGTGCTGGCCGCGGGCGCGGCCGCGGGGCAGCTGGGCACCGCGTTCCTGGTGTGCCCCGAGTCGGGGGCGAACGGCCTGCACAAGGCGGCCATGACCGATCCGCTGTTCGGCCGGACCGAGCTGACCCGGGCGTTCTCCGGCCGCCCGGCCCGCGGTCTGGTCAACCGGTTCATCCGCGACCACGGCCCGTACGCCCCGGCCGCCTACCCCCAGCTGCACCACCTCACCTCCGGGCTGCGCAAGGCGGCGGCCAAGGAGGGCGACCCGCAGGGCATGGCGCTGTGGGCCGGGCAGGGGCACCGGCTGGCGCGTGAACTGCCCGCCGCGCGGCTGGTGGAGACCCTGGCCGTCGAGCTGAACGCGGCGGGGTCCGCGTACGGGTTCCAGGACCCGCGTGGCGTGGTGTCGTGACCGCCCCGGTGTTCGTGGCCGACTCCCTCGCGGGAGCGGCCACCGGGGCCCGTATCGCGCTGGAGGGCCCGGAGGGGCGGCACGCGGTGTCGGTGAAGCGGCTGCGGGTCGGCGAGGCGGTGATCCTCACGGACGGCGCCGGTACGGGCGTCTCGGGCACCGTGGCGTCCGTCGAGGGCAAGGACCGGCTGCTGGTCGAGGTCGATGACGTACGCCACGAGGCGGCGCCGAGCCCGCGGATCACCGTCGTCCAGGCGCTGCCCAAGGGCGACCGCGGCGAGATGGCCGTGGAGACCATGACCGAGACGGGCGTCGACGCGATCGTCCCGTGGACGGCCGCCCGCTGCATCACCCAGTGGAAGGGCGAGCGCGGGCAGAAGGCGCTCGGCAAGTGGCGGTCGACCGCGCGCGAGGCGGGCAAGCAGTCCCGTCGGCTGACCTTCCCCGAGGTCGCGGACGCGATGACGACCAAGGAGGTTGCTCGACTTCTCGCCGATGCCGACCTCGCGGCCGTGCTCCACGAGGAGGGCAGCGACCCCCTGGCGACGGCTCAACTGCCCCAGGAGGGCCATATCGTCCTCGTCGTGGGCCCGGAAGGGGGCGTTTCGCCGGAGGAGTTGGCGGCGTTCGCCGCGGCGGGCGGGCGCCCGTACCGGCTGGGCCCGAGCGTCCTGCGCACCTCCACGGCGGGAACGGCCGCCGCCGCGCTCCTGTTGGGACGCACCGGCCGCTGGAGCTGACCCTTCCGCGGGGAGCCGCGAGGTGGCCGACGATGGTCTTCCGGTTCGCCGTGCGTGATGGGAACCTGACCCCTATGGGGGTATTAAGCGATCATGTACGGCATGGACGGCCACTGCTGGCGGTCGTGGCCGCGGTCGCCGCGGCCGCCGCGGTGACGGGGTGTGAGCCGAGGGACGGCGGGGTCACCGCGATCGCCGTCTCGATCACCACGGACAAGGTCTCCACCTCCGCCCTGGAGCGGGGCGGCATCGGGGTGCGCTGGCTGACCTGCAACGCGGACCTGAAGACCGGCCCCACCGCCGGGGCCTCGGCCTCCCGCGCCGGTGACGCGGGCACGACGGACGCCTCCGTGGACTGCCGGGGCAGGACCGAGGACGACAAGGCCATCGGGATCCGCGGCAAGGTCACCTATGTGCGGGAGAACCACTGCGTGCGCGGTGATCTGACCGGCACGGTCGACGGCCACAAGGTCTTCCAGGCCGATGTGATCGGCGAGTGCGACGGCGGCGACGCCACCGAGAGCCCGACGCCGGAGCGCACCCACCCCTGGGACGAGGCCACCAGCTCCCGCCACACGTACGACGAGAGGACCACCGCACCCGGGAAATAGCGTCCGCATAAGCTGTGGGCCATGTCGGACGAGTCACCGCTGATCCAGAGCCTGCGCACGGCCGTCGCCGCCGCCCCGGACGATGTACCCCTGCGGCTGCACCTGGCGGGGCTGTTGCTGGACGGCGGGCGCGGGCAGGAGGCGATATCCGAGGTCGCGGCGGCACTTCAGCGCGACCCCGGGAACGCCGGGGCGCAGGCCCTGATGGCGCGCGCCGTGGCGCCCCCGGCCCCGCCCGCCGCCCCGGCCCCCGCCGCGGCCCCGGCCGCTCCCGGCCCCGCGTCCGGAACCGGTTCGTACGATTGGCGGCGCGCCGAGGGCGAGTTGGCGGACGTTGTCCCACCGCGCTTCGTGGAGACCCCGGACGACCCCGCGGATTCCGAGCACCCCGAGCACCCCGACGAGGGGCCCCGGCCGCACAGGCCGCTGGCCGCCGACGGCTCCGACGACCCCGGTGAGACCTCCGCGTGGGAGGTGGAGCGCACCGGTGTGCGCCTGGCCGACATCGGCGGCATGGACGAGGTCAAGGAACGCCTCGACGCGGCCTTCCTCGCCCCCATGCGCAACCCCGAGCTGCGCAAGCTCTACGGCAAGAGCCTGCGCGGCGGGCTGCTGATGTACGGGCCGCCCGGCTGCGGCAAGACGTACATCGCGCGCGCCGTGGCGGGGGAGCTGGGCGCCCACTTCATGTCGGTCAGCATCAGCGACGTTCTCGACATGTGGATCGGCAATTCCGAACGGAACATGCGCGAGCTGTTCCAGACCGCCCGCCGCAGCGCCCCCTGTGTGCTCTTCCTGGACGAGCTGGACGCCCTGGGCGCCAAGCGCAGCCAGCTCCGCCACAGCGGGCTGCGCACCACCGTCAACCAGCTGCTGGCCGAGCTGGACGGGGTCGACGCGCAGGCCAACGAGGGGCTGTTCGTGCTCGCCGCCACCAACCACCCCTGGGATGTGGACGGCGCGCTGCGCCGCCCCGGCCGCCTCGACCGCACGCTGCTGGTGCTGCCGCCCGACCAGCCCGCGCGCGAGGCGATCCTCCGCCACCACCTGGCGGACCGCCCGATCGCGGGCGTCGACGTGCGCAAGCTGGCCAAGAAGACCGACGGATTCTCCGGCGCGGACCTCAAGTACCTGTGCGAGACGGCGGCCGAGCGCGCCCTGATGGACTCCGTACGGACCGGACAGGCCCGGATGATCGGCCAGGACGATCTGCTGGCCGCGCTGGGCCAGGTGCGGCCCTCGACCCGCCCGTGGTTCGACACCGCGCGCAACGTGGCCCAGTTCGCCAACGAGGGCGGCACGTACGACGATCTGCTGGTCTACCTCAAGAGCAAGCGGATGCTGTGAACGCCGCGAACGGGGACCGTACATGAGCGAGACTGGAACCGAGCACCCGCTGACCGCCCAGGCGGCCGCGCTGATCGAACTCGATCGGTACGACCAGGCGAAGGAGCTGCTGGCCCGCCGCCTGGCCGGTGATCCGGACGACGTCCGGGCCTGGGCGCGGCTGGCCGTCTGCCACAACCACGCCGAGGACTTCCAGGACGCGCTGCACGCGGCCCAGGAGGCGCTGCGCCGCGCCCCGGAGGACTTCGCCACGCACCGGATACGCTCGTACGCCCTGCGCCGGCTCGCACGTGCGGACGAGGCGGTCGCCGCCGCCCGTGAGGCCGTCCGCATCCTGCCGGACCACTGGGCGGGGTACGTGACGCTCTCCGAGGCGTTGATCGGTCAGCGTGAGTGGTCGCAGATGTACGAGGCGGCGGTGACCGCGGTGCGGCTCGGACCGGAGGAGATCGAGACCCACCACGGCCTGTGGCGGGCGGCCCTGGTCACCGGGCGGCAGGACGTATGCGACCAGGCGGTGCGCGAGGTGCTGCGCCTCGACCCGTCCAACGCCTGGGCGCTACAGCAGCTCGCCACCCGTAAGGCGGCCGCGAAGGACGCCAAGCTCCCGGAGGTCGCCCAGGGCTACGCCCAGGCGCTGGCCGCCGCCCCGAGCGACCAGGGGCTGCGCAGGGGCCTGGAGGGAACGCTGTTCCGGATGGTGCGCGGCACCCGCTGGCTCGCCCTGCTGTGCCTGCTGATCGCCGTGCTGACCGCCAGGGTCTTCCCCACCGGGGACGATCCGACCGCGCTGCCCGCGCCCCTCGGCACGAGGCTCTACTCGCTCGCCCTGATGGGGGTCGTCTGGGCGCTGGGCGCCTGGCGCGCGTACCGCAAGCTGCCGCACGGCGCCAAGCTGGGCGTCCGGTCGCTGGTACGGCGGGAGTTCTGGGTGAAGGTGTCGCTGTACGAGGCGGTGTGGAGCACGCTGTGCGCCGTGCTGATCGTGACCGTCCCGTGGACGGACCGGGTCTTCCTCCACGTGCTCACGCACGCGGGCTGGGTGCCCCCCTTGATCACCATCTGGTTCGAGCGGGCCGCCCTGAGGGAGGCCCGGTAGCATCCCGTGCGAAGACGTTGATGATCCAGAAGTGCCGATGATCCAGCCGACGATCCGTAAGGAGCCACCGGTGGCGGGAGAACCGCAGGCCGACTGCCTGTTCTGCAAGATTGTCTCGGGGGAGGTGCCGGCGACCGTCGTCCGCGAGACGGACACCACCGTCGCGTTCCGCGACATCAACCCCCAGGCGCCGACGCATGTCCTGGTGATCCCCAAGGTGCACTATCCGGACGCCGTGTCCCTGGCGGCCGCCGAGCCGCGGATCGCCGCCGACGTGCTGGTCGAGACGGGTGCGGTCGCCGCCCACGAGAAGATCGACGACACGGGCTACCGGGTCGTGTTCAACACGGGCTCGGGCGCCGGGCAGACCGTCTTCCACACGCATGCCCACGTCCTCGGCGGCCGCGGCCTCAACTGGCCCCCCGGGTAGTCCCGTTGTCCGCGCGGGAACTGGTCGTCCTCGGCACCGCGAGCCAGGTGCCCACCCGGCACCGCAACCACAACGGCTATCTGCTGCGCTGGGACGGCGAGGGCATGCTGTTCGACCCCGGCGAGGGCACGCAGCGGCAGATGCTGCGGGCCGGGGTGGCGGCCCATGACATCAACCGGATCTGCGTCACCCACTTCCACGGCGACCACTCGCTCGGGCTGGCCGGGGTCGTCCAGCGGATCAACCTCGACCGCGTGCCCCATCCGGTGACCGCGCACTACCCGGCGAGCGGACAGCGCTTCTTCGACCGGCTGCGGTACGCCACGGCCTACCGCGAGACGGTCCGGCTGACCCAGCGGCCGGTCAGCGGTGACGGCGAGGTGATCGCCCGTACCCCCGCGTACACCCTGGAGGCGGTCCGGCTCTCGCACCCGGTTGAGTCGTACGGCTACCGCCTCGTCGAGCCCGACGGCCGCCGGATGCTGCCGGAGCGGCTCGCGGCGCACGGGGTGCGCGGGCCCGAGATCGGGCGGCTCCAGCGGGAGGGCGCGATCGAGCGGGACGGGCGCACGGTCACGCTGGAGGAGGTCAGCGAGGCCCGGCGCGGCCAGCGGTTCGCGTTCATCATGGACACCCGGCTGTGCGAGGGGGCGCACGCGCTGGCGGAGGGCTGCGATCTGCTGGTGATCGAGTCGACGTTCCTGGACGAGGACGAGCCGCTGGCGACCGAGCACGGCCATCTGACGGCCGGGCAGGCGGCCCGGATCGCGGCCGGGGCGGGCGTACGCCACCTGGTGCTGACGCACTTCTCGCAGCGGTACGGCGACCCGGCCGAGTTCGAGCGCCAGGCGCGCGCGGCGGGCTTCGACGGGGAGCTGACCGTCGCCCAGGACCTGATGAGCGTGGCCGTGCCGAAGCGGCGCTAGCGCCGTCCCGCCGCCGTCCCGCCGCCGTCCCGCCGCCGTCCCGCCGCGGGACGGGTGTCATCGGGCACACTGGCCGCATCCGTCCCGGCGGCAACGACGGAACGAAGCGGCATCAACGGAACGAAGCACCAGCAAAAGCGCACGGCGCCAGCAACAGAACGAAACCGGTAGCAACAGAACAGAACGGTCCGACCTGGGAGCACACGGTGATGACACACGACGGTGATCAGCCCTCGCCCTGCCGCCCCCTGCTCGATCCGCTGGCGGCCGTCCGCGGCCCAGGCGACCCCGGCTGTGACGTCTATCTCACCGGCACCGTCTTCCTCGACATCATCTTCACCGGCCTCGACTCCGCGCCCGTCCGCGGCACCGAGTCCTGGGCGCGCGGCATGGGTTCCAGCCCCGGCGGCGTCGCCAACATGGCCACCGCGCTGGCCCGGCTGGGCCTGCGCACCTCGCTCGCCGCCGCCTTCGGCGACGACCACTACGGCGACTACTGCCGGGACGCGCTGGAGCGCGGCGAGGGCATCGATCTGGCGCTGTCCCGCACCATCCCCGGCTGGCACTCCCCGGTGACGGTCTCCATGGCGTACGAGGGGGAGCGCACGATGGTCAGCCACGGCCACGAGGCGCCGCCGCCCGAGGAGCCCGCGCCCAGCTGCCCGCCCCCGGCCCGGGCCGCCATCGCCTCCCTCGTCCCCGGCCGCCGGGAGGAGTGGGTCGCCGAGGCCGCCCGGCGCGGCAGCCGGATCTTCGCGGACGTCGGCTGGGACGACACCGGCCGCTGGGACCCGGCGGACCTCGCCGACCTGGAGCACTGCGAGGCGTTCCTGCCCAACGCGGCCGAGGCGATGTCCTACACCCGCACCGACTGCCCGCGGGCCGCCGCCCGCGCCCTCGCCGATCGGGTACCGCTCGCCGTGGTCACCCTGGGCGCGGAGGGGGCGTACGCGGTGGACGGCCGCACCGGCGAGACCGCCGAGGTGCCCGCGATCGCCGTGGAGGCCCTGGATCCGACCGGTGCCGGGGACGTGTTCGTCGCGGGCTTCGTCACCGGCACCCTCGCCGACTGGCCGCTCGCCGACCGGCTGGCGTTCGCCGGGCTGACCGCCGCGCTGTCCGTCCAGGAGTTCGGCGGCTCGCTCTCCGCGCCCGGCTGGTGCGAGATCGGTGCCTGGTGGCAGCACGCCCGCTCCTACGACGACCAGTCGCCGAGCGCGCTGCGCCGCTACGCCTTCCTGGACCGTCTGCTGCCCCCCGCCGCCCGCCCGAGCCTGCTGCGCCGGGCCGTCCCCACGATCGGCTTCCGCCGGGCGTGAACACCCGTGCCCGATACCAGGCACGAAGCGCCTGCGGCCCGGTGTGATGAAGGGTATGGAGTAAAAGCACTCGGGTCTTGTCGGTGGCCCGTCGTACCCTGGTATCTCAAGGTTGTCGAGCAGCGAGAACCCTTGTCGCAGGAGGTAGGAGCAGGCCGCAGAGCCGAGCCCATGACGCAACCAACCACAGCACCGCAGGCGCATGCGCAGTTCACGGTTCCGACCAAGCACCCGATGGTCATGGTCCTGGGATCAGGTGACTCGTTGCTGCGTGTGATCGAAAAGGCGTTCCCGTCGACCGATATCCATGTCCGGGGCAACGAAGTCAGCGCGACCGGGGACCCTGAGGAAGTCGCCCTGGTCCAGCGTCTGTTCGATGAGATGATGCTGGTGCTCCGCACCGGTCAACCGATGACGGAGGACGCGGTGGAGCGCTCCATCTCCATGCTGCGCGCAGCCGAGAACGGCGAGGGCGAGGCGGCCGAGACGCCCGCGGAGGTGCTCACTCAGAACATCCTCTCCAACCGCGGCCGCACCATCCGCCCCAAGACGCTCAACCAGAAGCGCTATGTCGACGCGATAGACAAGCACACCGTCGTCTTCGGCATCGGCCCGGCCGGTACCGGCAAGACCTATCTGGCGATGGCCAAGGCGGTCCAGGCCCTCCAGTCCAAGCAGGTCACCCGGATCATCCTGACCCGGCCGGCGGTCGAGGCGGGGGAGCGGCTGGGCTTCCTGCCCGGCACGCTCTACGAGAAGATCGACCCGTATCTGCGCCCCCTGTACGACGCGCTGCACGACATGCTCGACCCCGACTCCATCCCGCGCCTGATGGCCGCGGGCACGATCGAGGTCGCCCCGCTGGCGTACATGCGCGGCCGTGCGCAGCCCGTCTTCACCAAGGTCCTCACGCCGGACGGCTGGGTTCCGATGGGCGACCTCCGGGTGGGGGACCTGGTCATCGGATCGAACGGCGAGCCGACCCCGGTCCTCGGTGTCTACCCGCAGGGTGAGAAGGACATCTACCGCGTCACCGCCCAGGACGGTTCCCGGACCCTGTGCTGCGGCGAGCACCTGTGGACCGTGCGCACCGCCTCGGACCGCCGCCGGAACAAGCCGTGGCGGGTCCTCGAGACCCGGCAGATGATCGACAAACTGCGTGCCGCGCATGCCCGCAGGTACGAGCTTCCGATGCTCACCGCGCCTGTGCATTTCCCGGAGCGAGAGGTCCCCATGGACCCGTACGCCTTGGGTCTGCTGCTCGGGGACGGCTGCCTGACCGGATCCACCACGCCCGCTTTCTCCACCGAGGACCCGGAGCTGGCCTCAGCCCTCGGTGCGGCGTTGCCCGGTATCCAGATGCGCCGGAAGTCGAGTGTGGATTACGTGCTGAATCGGGTGCGGGCGTCCGGGGATGTCATCACCTTGGAGAACCCGGTCACAGGTGTGCTGCGCACCCTGGGGCTGCTCGGCACCCGCTCGCATACGAAGTTCATCCCGGAAAGCTATCTGCACAACACCGCGGAGACCCGGCTTGCTGTCCTTCAGGGCTTGCTGGACTCCGACGGCGGACCGGTCACCCAGGCGGCCCGGACCTGCCGCATCCAGTACACCACCACGTCGGCCCAGCTGAAGGATGACGTGATCTCCCTGGTCCGGTCGCTGGGCGGTGTCGCGTATACCCGCTGTCGGACAGCGGCAGGCCGGTCGCCGGGCAGGGCGAACGGCCGTGATGCCGGTTACCGCCATGACGCACACATCATGGACATCCGACTCCCAGAGGGTATCGAGCCGTTCCGGCTGCCGCGTAAGCGGGACAAGTACCATGCAGCCGGGGGCGGCGGTCGTCCGATGCGTTCCATCGACAGCATCGAGCCCGCTGGCCGTGAGGAGGCCGTGTGCATCCAGGTCGCGGCGGAAGACTCGTTGTATGTCACTGAGGACTACCTGCTCACACACAACACGCTCAACGACGCGTTCATCATCCTCGACGAGGCGCAGAACACGAACCCCGAGCAGATGAAGATGTTCCTCACCCGGCTCGGCTTCGACTCGAAGATCGTGATCACGGGTGACGTCACCCAGGTCGACCTCCCCGGCGGGACCAAGAGCGGTCTGCGCCAGGTGCGGGAGATCCTGGACGGCGTCGACGACGTCCACTTCTCCCTGCTCACCAGTAAGGACGTGGTCCGGCACAAGCTGGTCGGCCGTATCGTCGACGCGTACGAGCAGTACGACAGCCGCAACGGCCAGTGACCGACCCCGAAGAGACCCGAGAAACCCGAGAAAAGACGAACCACCCCATGGCGATCGACGTCAACAACGAATCCGGTACGGACATCGACGAGCGAGCGATCCTGGACGTCGCCCGCTACGCACTGGCCCGGATGCGTATCCACCCGCTCTCCGAGCTGTCGCTGATCGTCGTCGACGCCGACGCCATGGAGCAGCTCCACATCCAGTGGATGGACCTGCCGGGGCCGACCGATGTCATGTCCTTCCCGATGGACGAGCTGCGGCCGCCCGCCAAGGACGACGAGGAGCCCCCGCAGGGCCTCCTCGGTGACATCGTGCTCTGCCCCGACGTGGCCAAGAAGCAGGGGGAGGAGGCACCGACCGGGCATTCCATGGACGAGGAGCTCCAGCTGCTCACCGTCCACGGCGTCCTCCATCTCCTCGGCTACGACCACGAGGAGCCGGACGAGCGCGCCGAGATGTTCGGCCTCCAGGCGGCGATCATCGACGGCTGGCGGGCCGAGTACGGCCTGACCGGGCCCTCCCCGGCCCCCACCACGCGATGAACGGGCAACTCCTCACGGCGACCGTCCTGCTGGTGGTCGTCGCCTGGCTGGCGGCCTGCGCCGAGGCGGGCCTCGCCCGCACCACCCGGTTCCGCGCCGAGGAAGCGGTGCGGAACGGGCGGCGGGGCAGCGCCAAGCTGATGCTGGTCGCCGAGGACCCCACCCGCTACCTCAACGTGGCGCTGCTGGTGCGCGTCGCGTGCGAGGTGGCGGCGGGTGCCGTCGTCACGTACGCCTGTCTGCACGCGTTCCCGGAGACCTGGAAGGCGCTGACCGTCGCGATCGGCGTGATGGTCCTGGTGTCGTACGTGGCGGTGGGCGTCTCGCCGCGCACCATCGGCGCGCAGCATCCGCTCAACACCGCGACCGTCGCCGCCTATGTGCTGCTCCCGCTGGCCCGGATCATGGGCCCCATCCCGCCGCTGCTGATCCTCCTCGGTAACGCGCTCACCCCCGGAAAGGGCTTCCGGAAGGGCCCGTTCGCCTCCGAGGCCGAGCTGCGCGCGCTGGTCGACCTCGCCGAGCAGGAGTCGCTGATCGAGGACGACGAGCGGCGCATGGTGCACTCCGTCTTCGAGCTGGGCGACACCCTGGTGCGCGAGGTGATGGTGCCGCGCACCGATCTGGTGGCCATCGAGCGCTTCAAGACCATCCGGCAGGCGCTCACCCTCGCGCTGCGCTCCGGCTTCTCCAGGATTCCGGTCACCGGGGAGAACGAGGACGACATCGTCGGGATCGTCTACCTGAAGGACCTGGTCCGCAAGACGCACATCAACAGGGAGTCCGAGTCCGAGCTGGTCTCCACCGCCATGCGGCCCGCCGTCTTCGTCCCCGACACCAAGAACGCGGGCGACCTGCTGCGGGAGATGCAGCAGGCGCGCAACCACGTGGCCGTGGTGATCGACGAGTACGGCGGCACCGCTGGCATCGTCACCATCGAGGACATCCTCGAGGAGATCGTCGGCGAGATCACCGACGAGTACGACCGCGAACTGCCGCCCGTCGAGGACCTCGGCGACGGCACCCACCGGGTCACCGCCCGGCTCGGCCTCGGCGACCTCGGCGAGCTGTACGGCACGGCCCTGGAGGACGAGGACGTCGAGACGGTGGGCGGGCTGCTCGCCAAGTCGCTGGGCCGGGTGCCGATCGCGGGCGCCACGGCCCAGGTCGACGTCCCCGAAGGCGGCACCGACCCGGCCCTGAAGGCGCTGCGGCTGACCGCCGAATCCCCGGCGGGCCGCCGCAACCGCATCGTGACGGTGCTGGTGGAGCCGGTGCGGGAGACGGCGGCGGCCGAGTCGTAGGCGGGCGCGGGGCGCCTGGGGGCGCTCCGTATCACGCCCGCGCGGGGAGGCGCACGGACGCGCGGGGTCGCGCTGCGCCATACGGATGCATTCCCCCTCTGTGGTCTGGCCCATCTGGCGTAGGCAGCGGCTTACTTGCAGATACCGACCGGTGGGCCGCCCATACCCCTGTCGGGGGACAGCCGGCTTGTCGTTCCGACGTAGGCAGGTCGGCCGTATGGGCACCCCCACGCAGGGAAACACGGTCTCCGCGGGCTTGCGCGCGGAGACCCGGGCGGTCCACCCCTCCCCCATACCGCACCCCGGGAAGGGGCCGCTCCCATGGCTTCCTCGACCACCACGGTCACCTCCACCCCGAACCCCTCCGTCCCCGGCCAGGCCGTCACCTACACCGCGACCGTCGCCTCGGTTCCACCGGGCGCGTTCACCCCGACCGGCACGGTCACCTTCACCCTGGACGCCGGTGTGCCGGTGACCGTGGCGGTCGACGCCATTGGACAAGCCTCCTTCACCGACAGCTCCCTGTCCGTGGGCTCCCACACGGTGACGGCCACCTACAACGGCGACGCCAACCTGGACCCGTCGACGGGCACCAGCATCCAGCAGGTCAACCAAGGGGCGACGACCACCTCCCTGACGGCCTCGCCCAACCCCGTGGTCTGCGGCGAAGCGGTGACCCTGACGGCGACCGTGGCGGCCGTCCCGCCCGCCTCGGGGGTCCCGACCGGCACCGTGACGTTCATCATCAGCGCCGACGGACCGGCCCTCACCGCGCCCCTCGACGCCACCGGGCAGGCGTCCGTCACGGTCGCCGATCTGGACGTGGGCACCCATCTGGCGACCGCCTTCTACGGCGGGGACACCGAGTTCGCCGCGTCCAACTCGGCCCTGATCCCGGTGACGGTGAACCAGGCGGACTCGACCACCGCCTTCACCGCCACCCCCGACCCGTCGGTGTGCGGCGAGACGGTGACGCTGTGCGCGACGGTGACCGTGGACGAGCCGGGGACCTGTACCCCCACCGGAACGGTGACCTTCACCGTCCCCGGAGGCCCGACCCTCACCGCCCCGCTCGACGCGACCGGCCAGGCCTGTGTGACGACCGACGAACTGCCCCTGGGCACCAACTCGGTGACCGCCACCTACTCCGGTGACACCGGTGTCGCGGGCTCCACGGTCACCGGGACGGTCACCGTCGACCAGGCCACGTCCTCGACCGCCGTCACGGTGACGCCGGCCACGTCCGTCTGCGGCGAAGCGGTGACCCTCTGCGCGCAGGTGACGGTGGCAGCGCCCAGCACCTGCACCCCGATCGGCACGGTGACGTTCGTGGTCGCGGGCGGCCCGACGCTGACCGCGACGGTGGACGGCACCGGTCAGGCGTGCGTGACCACCAGCGCCATCCCGGTCGGCACCCACACCGTGACCGCCACCTATGGGGGCGACTCCGGCATCGCGGGCTCCACGGGCACCGCGAGCGTGACGGTGAATCAGGCGGCCTCCACCACCACCGTCACCGCCCCCGACCCCTCCGCCTGCGGCGAATCGGTGACGATCTGCGCCCAGGTGACGACCGTGCCGCCCGGCACCTGCCCCCCGACCGGCACGGTGACGTTCGTGGTCGCGGGCGGCCCGACGCTGACGGCCACGGTGGACGGCACCGGTCAGGCGTGCGTGACCACCAGCGCCATCCCGGTCGGCACCCACACCGTGACCGCCACCTACTCCGGCGACACCGGCGTCGCGGGCTCCTCGGGCGTCGGGACGGTCACCGTCAACCCGGGCACGTCCACGCTGACGGTCACGGCGACGCCGAGCCCCTCCGCCTGCGGCGAAGCGGTGACCATCTGCGCCCAGGTGACGGTGGCTCCGCCCAGCACCTGCGTCCCGACCGGTGACGTGACGTTCGTGATCACCGGTGGCCCGACGCTGACGGCGACCCTGGACGCCACCGGCCAGGCGTGCGTGACCACCACGGCGGTGCCGGTCGGCACCCACACGATCACCGCCACCTACGCGGGCGACTCCGGCGTCGGAGGCTCGACGGGCACGACCACGCTGACGGTGAACCCGGCGTCGTCCACCACCACGGTCTCGGTCACGCCCTCCCCGTCGGTCTGCGGCGAGTCCGTCCTGCTGTGCGCCCAGGTCACCACCGTGCCGCCCGGCACCTGCGCCCCGACCGGCACGGTGACGTTCGTGGTCGCGGGCGGCCCGACCCTCACGGCCACGGTCAACGCCAGCGGTCAGGCCTGTGTCTCCACCACCGCCATCCCGGTCGGCACCCACACGGTGACGGCGACCTACGGGGGAGGCGGCGGCGTCGCGCCCTCCACGGGCAGCGGCTCGGTCACCGTCAACCAGGCCGCCTCCACGACGACACTGACGATCTCGCCCAACCCGGCCGTGTGCAGCCAGCCGGTGACGATCTGCGCCCAGGTGACGACCGTCGCGCCGGGCACCTGCACCCCGACCGGCACCGTCACCTTCGTGATCAGCGGCGGTCCCACCCTGACCGGAACGCTCAACGCCAGCGGTCAGGCCTGCGTCACCACCAGTGCGCTGGGCGTGGGAGCACACACGGTCACGGCCACCTACGGGGGCAGTACCGGCGTCGCGGGCTCGACGGCCACCGGCACCGCCACGGTGAACACGGCCGGTACCACCACCACGATCACCTCCACCCCCAACCCCTCCGCCCCCGGCCAGACGGTGACCTTCACCGCCACCGTGGCACCGGTCGCCCCGGCGACCGGCACCCCGACCGGCACCGTCACCTTCGTGATCAGCGGCGGCCCGACCCTCGTCGGAACGCTCAACGCGGCCGGACAGACGACCGTGAGCACCAACGCGCTCACCACCGGCTCCCACACGGTCACCGCCACCTACAGCGGTGACAGCTGCTTCAACTCGTCGACCGCGACGCTCACCCAGACCGTGTCCGGCTCGACGACG
Source organism: Streptomyces sp. BRA346 (assembly GCF_052851135.1). NCBI lineage: Bacteria > Bacillati > Actinomycetota > Actinomycetes > Kitasatosporales > Streptomycetaceae > Streptomyces > Streptomyces sp. BRA346. The sequence goes on from NZ_JAIWIH010000038.1 coordinate 192,213, forward strand.
ACCACCCTGACCGCCGCCCCGGCGGTCATCCGGCTGCGGATGAACGGCCAGCTCGTCATTCCCACCCTCAGCGCCACGCTCAAGAACCAGGCCAACAACCCCGTCCCCGGCCAGACGATCGTCTTCACGGCCAACACCGTGCTGGGCCCGATCGCCCTGGGCAGCGCGGTCACCAACGCCTCCGGCACGGCGACGCTGACCAATGTCACCGTCCCGTCCTCGGTCCTGACCGCCAACACGTACACCGCCACCTTCGCGGGTGGTCCGGGCCTCAGCCCGGCCACGGCGTCGGCCTCGCTGACGTTCCAGCCGCTGCCGCTGCTCCCGTAGCGGATCCCGTCCGCCCGCGCCGGGCCGTCGCCACTGCGGCCCGGCGCGGGTCCATGCGTGCATGCAGTTCGCACAACCGGTGTCACGCCCGGTCAGTCCCCCGTCCTATGCTCATCCGTATGAGCGAAGCAGCGCAGCTGGACCCCGAAGACCGCAAGATCATCACGCTGGCCCGCTCCGCGCGCGCCCGCAACGGCGTCGCGGAGGGCGCCGCCGTACGTGACGAGACGGGCCGTACGTACGTCGCGGGCACCGTCGCCCTCGACTCGCTCCAGCTCAGCGCGGTGCGCACCGCCGTCGCGATGGCGGTCGCCAGCGGGGCGAAGTCGCTGGAGGCCGCGGCCGTGGTGACCGAGGCGGAGACCGCCACCGACGAGGACCGCGCGGCCGTACGGGACCTGGGCGGGGCCGGAACCCCGATCCTGCTGGCGGGCACCGACGGCACCCTGCGCGCCTCGCTGCCGGTCTGAGCCACCGGCCCGGAACGACGCTGTGGACGGCTGGTCGGAGCGGTCCGGGGCATCGGGGAGAATGGTGGCCATGACTGCCGGTACCCCGTCCCCGACCGAGCAGCGGGAGACCCCGCACCGCTCGGGTTTCGCCTGCTTCGTCGGCCGCCCCAACGCGGGCAAGTCGACCCTGACCAACGCGCTGGTGGGGACGAAGGTCGCGATCACCTCCAACCGCCCGCAGACCACCCGGCACACCGTGCGCGGCATCGTGCACCGCCCCGACGCACAGCTGGTGCTCGTGGACACCCCCGGTCTGCACAAGCCGCGCACCCTGCTCGGCGAGCGGCTGAACGACGTCGTACGGACCACCTGGGCCGAGGTCGACGTCATCGGCTTCTGCCTGCCCGCCGACCAGAAGCTCGGCCCCGGCGACCGCTTCATCGCCGCCGAGCTGGCCGGGATCAAGAAAACGCCCAAGGTCGCCATCGTCACCAAGACCGACCTGGTCGAGTCCGAGCAACTGGCCCAGCAGCTCCTGGCCATCGACCGGCTCGGCAAGGAGCTGGGCATCGAGTGGGCCGAAATCGTCCCGGTCTCGGCCGTGGGCGCGGAAAAAATGGGGGCGGGACGCAGTCCCTCGTCTGAGGGTGGTGGTGGGAGAGGGGCCGGCCAGGTGGGCCTGCTGGCCGATCTGCTCGTCCCGCTGCTCCCCGAGGGCCCGACCCTCTACCCCGAGGGCGACCTGACCGACGAGCCGGAGCAGGTGATGGTCGCCGAGCTGATCCGCGAGGCGGCGCTGGAGGGCGTACGGGACGAGCTGCCGCACTCCATCGCGGTGGTCGTGGAGGAGATGCTGCCGCGCGAGGACCGCCCGGCGGACAAGCCGCTGCTGGACATCCACGCCAACCTCTTCATCGAGCGCCCCAGCCAGAAGGGCATCATCATCGGCCCGAAGGGCCGCCGCCTGAAGGACGTCGGCTCCAAGTCCCGCAAACACATCGAGGCCCTGCTCGGGACCCCGGTGTTCCTCGACCTTCACGTCAAGGTCGCCAAGGACTGGCAGCGCGACCCGAAGCAGCTCCGTCGCCTGGGATTCTGAGACCGCTCGGGCGCTACGTGCCCTCCTTCAGGACCGTCCGCACCAGCTCCCGCTGGGCGTCGCTGAGGTGGGGGTCCGCGGCGTGGACCGTGCGGCCGTCCACCGTGATCTCGTAGTGGAAGCCGTCCGGGACGCCGCGCGTGGCCGCCGGGGCGCCGGACTCGACGGCCTGGTGGGCCAGGGCGGCCAGATGGGTGGCGTCGGGCCGACCGGCGGTGTCCAGATCGGCCCGGCGCTCGATTCCGGCGAATCCGCCGGATCGGGTCACGGAGATACGCATAGGTCCATCAGTACCCGAGGGTGGGGCTCAGCGCGCGTCCAGGTCCGTGATCCCGACGCCCTCCCAGGCCTCCCGCACCGCGTCCCGCTCCTCGCCCTCGCCGAAGCGGGCTCCGGCGGCGGCCACCGTGAGCCGGGCGAAGTCGTCGAACTGCGCGTCGGGGGACAGCTCGCCGCCGGTCAGCACGTCGTACCAGATCCGCCCGGCCTTCTCCCACGCGTTGCCGCCGAGGGCCGTGGCGGCCAGGTAGAACGCGTGGTTGGGGATGCCGGAGTTGATGTGGACGCCGCCGTTGTCGCGCGAGGTGCGCACGTAGTCGTCCATCGTGCCCGGCTGCGGGTCCTTGCCGAGGACGTTGTCGTCGTACGCCGTGCCGGGGGCCTTCAGTGAGCGCAGGGCCACCCCGGTGACCCGCTCCGCCAGCAGCCCGGCCCCGATCAGCCAGTCGGCCTCGTCGGCGCTCTGGCCCAGCGCGTGCTGCTTGACGAGCGAGCCGAAGACGTCGGACATCGACTCGTTGAGCGCGCCGGACTGGCCGAAGTACTCCAGGTTGGCGGTGTACTGGGTGACGCCGTGGGTCAGTTCGTGGGCCATGACGTCGATCGGGATGGTGAAGTCGAGGAAGATCTCGCCGTCCCCGTCGCCGAAGACCATCTGCTCGCCGTTCCAGAACGCGTTGTTGTAGTCCTGGCTGTAGTGGACGCTCGCGTCCAGCGGCAGGCCCGCGTCGTCGATCGAGTGGCGGCCGTAGACCTTGAGGAACAGCTCGAAGGTCGCGCCCAGCCCGTTGTAGGCCCGGGTCACCGACTCGTCCGAGGTCGCCGTGTCGCCCTCGCCGCGCACCTTCTTCCCCGGCAGCGCGTCCTGGTGCTGGGAGTCGTAGATCGTCCGCTTGGGCCGGTCGGAGGGCGCGCCCTCCAGGGTGGGGGCGGCGATCCCGCGGACGGTGGTGATCCGGCGGCGCGTGCGCTCCAGGGCGTCCCGCTCCAGGGTGCGGCGGGCGGGGTCGGCGAGGGCGGAGTCCTCGTGCTGGGAGACCTTGTCGAGGACATGCGGCGGCACGATCGTGCAGAAGACACGGCGGCTGCGGGAGTTCGCGTTGACATCCATCCAGGCAATGTCGCACCGCGTCTACCGCTTGTCACGCCTTGCGGTCATGATTGATGAAATCGAGTGGTAGATGTCTATTTCTCCTTGCAGGGATGCCGTGGTCCGCATAGTGATACGGGTCCACGCGCCGGGCGCGTCTCGGTTAGGCTGCTGAGCATCATGCGTTTCGGGCTGCTTCTTCTTAGCTGCCGCGGCGAGGGCCTGTAGTCGTAGGCCGACCCCCTCCCCGCGGAGTTCGGTGTTGCGGTGATTACGCCCCGTCGGCCGCCCCATGGACTTTCGTCCCAGCGGACACCACGAGCGGATCCCAGAGGAGCCCACGCATCATGAGCACGTCCGACAATCCCGGTCAGCGCGCCGTAGGCCGTCCCACCCCCATCACCGCCGCGACCGTCACCCAGAAGCCCTCGGGCATGCCGATCCACAAGTACGGCCCGTACGAGGCCGTCGACATCCCCGACCGCACGTGGCCGAACAACCGGATCACCGCCGCACCGCGCTGGCTGTCCACCGACCTGCGGGACGGCAACCAGGCGCTGATCGACCCGATGTCCCCGGTGCGCAAGCGCGAGATGTTCGACCTGCTGGTCCGCATGGGATACAAGGAGATCGAGGTCGGCTTCCCCTCCTCCGGCCAGACCGACTTCGACTTCGTACGGTCGATCATCGAAGAGGGCGCGATCCCCGAGGACGTGACGATCTCCGTCCTCACCCAGGCCCGCGAAGAGCTGATCGAGCGCACCGTCGAGTCGCTGCGCGGCGCGCACAAGGCCACCGTGCACCTGTACAACGCCACCGCGCCCACCTTCCGCCGCGTCGTCTTCCGCGGCACCCGTGAGCAGGTCAAGCAGATCGCGGTGGACGGCACCCGGCTGGTCGTCGAGTACGCCGACAAGATCCTGGGCGACGACACGGTCTTCGGCTACCAGTACAGCCCCGAGATCTTCACCGACACCGAGCTGGACTTCGCGCTGGAGGTCTGCGAGGGCGTCATGGACGTCTGGCAGCCCGAGGCCGGCCGCGAGATCATCCTCAACCTGCCCGCGACGGTCGAGCGCTCCACGCCCTCCACCCACGCGGACCGGTTCGAGTGGATGTCGCGGAACCTGTCCCGCCGCGAGCACATCTGCCTGTCCGTCCACCCGCACAACGACCGCGGTACGGCCGTCGCCGCCGCCGAGCTGGCGATCATGGCCGGAGCGGACCGCATCGAGGGCTGCCTGTTCGGGCAGGGCGAGCGCACCGGCAACGTCGACCTGGTGACCCTGGGCATGAACCTGTTCTCCCAGGGCGTCGACCCGCAGATCGACTTCTCGCAGATCGACGAGATCCGCCGCACCGCCGAGTACTGCAACCAGATGCAGATCCACCCGCGCCACCCCTACGCGGGCGACCTGGTCTACACCGCCTTCTCCGGCTCCCACCAGGACGCCATCAAGAAGGGGTTCGAGGCGATGGAGGCCGGCGCGGCCGAGCAGGGCAAGACGGTCGACGACATCGAGTGGGCCGTCCCGTACCTGCCCATCGACCCCAAGGACGTCGGCCGCTCCTACGAGGCCGTCATCCGGGTCAACTCGCAGTCCGGCAAGGGCGGTATCGCCTATGTCCTGCGGAACGACCACAACCTGGATCTGCCGCGCCGCATGCAGATCGAGTTCTCCAAGACGATTCAGGCCAAGACCGACGCCGACGGCGGCGAGGTCACCCCGGCCCAGATCTGGGCGACCTTCCAGGACGAGTACCTGCCGACGGACGACAACCAGTGGGGCCGGATCGCGCTGCGCACCGCCCAGACGTCCACCACCAGCGAGGGCACCGACGCGCTCACCGTCGAGGCCGTCGTGGACGGCACCGAGACCGTGCTGACCGGCACCGGCAACGGCCCGCTGGCCGCCTTCTTCGACGCCCTGGGCGCCATCGGCATCGACGTACGGCTGCTGGACTACTCCGAGCACACCCTGAGCGAGGGCGCGGCCGCCCAGGCCGCCGCGTACATCGAATGCGCGATCGACGGGAAGGTGCTGTGGGGCGTCGGCGTCGACGCCAACATCGTGCGCGCCTCCCTCAAGGCCGTCGTCTCGGCGGTCAACCGCGCACGGCGGTAAACGCCTGCTGAGCTTGTCACCCACACGGGGCCCCGTTCGCCGCATGAGGTGGGCGGGGCCTCGGGTTTGGCCTGTTGTCTCCGTTCGGGGTACTGACGGCGCATCATGGATGTGGCTAGCATCACGTCAACGCGGCAACGTGGCCGAAGCGTTATGGAGGTGTGACGTGGTGCACGCGCGAGCCCGCCGTGACCGGGACCTGTGTGTGGTAGGCGTCCGCACTCTATGGCGGACGGTCGGCGATGGTGAGTTCTTCTGCCCCGATTGCGGAGGCGACCGCAACTACCGCCGCCGCACCGGCCGCCGCCGCATCGTGGTGCTCGGCCTGCCGCTGCTGCCCCGCGGACCGGTCGCGCCCGTCGTCGAATGCGCCGCCTGCGCGGCCCGGTTCGGCACCGAGGTCCTGGACCACCCCACCACCACCCGCTTCTCCGCGATGCTGCGCGACGCCGTGCACACCGTCGCCCTCGCGGTCCTCGCCGCGGGCGGCACCGAGGCCACGGCGGTGCGTCAGGTGGCGGTCGGCGCCGTGCGCGCCGCCGGATTCGCCGACTGCGACGAGGACCAGCTCCTCGCCCTCATCGAAGCCCTCGCCGCCGACACCGGCCGCCTCCCCGGCGCCGCCACCGGCGAGCGCGACGGCCTCGACCCCTGCGGTACGGCGCTCGCCATCGAGCTCCACGAGGCCCTGGAGCCCCTGGCCCCCCACCTCGCCCCCACCGGCCGCGAAGCGATCCTCCTCCAGGGCGCCCGCATCGCCGTGGCCGACGGCCCCTACCGCCCCGCCGAGCGCGCGGTCCTCGAAACCGTCGGCCGCGCCCTCATGATCTGCCCCGACGACACGGCCCGCCTCCTGGCCGCCACCCGGGCGGCGTTCTGAGCGAGGCCCGGTCAGCCTCCGGACGCCTCCGCGAGCCCCCACCCCTCCCGGTACGCCGCCCAGTCGGCGTCCGTGGCGGCGAAGTCCACGTACAGCGCCACCCCGAACCGTTTCCGCAGGCGGTCCTCGCGGCCGAGGCCGAGGCGGGTGCCGCGGACGGCGGCGGTGACGGTCTCGGCCCAGGCGTGGTGGCCCCAGTTGTTGGTGTGGTAGCCGGGCAGGCCCATGAGGAGGTCCGTGCCCGGCGGGGTGGCCTCCAGGGCGAGTTCCGTCTGCTGGGCCACGTAGCCGCCGTACAGGCTCTCCAGCGGCATCGACGTGTCGTACGACATGACCGCGATCTGGTCGACCCGCCGCGCCACCTGTCCGAAGAACGCCTGCGACCACCACTTGGGGTGGTTGAAGAAGAAGCCCGCCACCGAGTGCAGCGCGGGCAGCGGGTCGATCTGGTGGGCGGCGACCGAGAGCGGGGCGCGGCGGGCGCGGGTGAGGGCGTGCAGGTCGTCGAGGAGGGTGAGGTAGTCGCGGTCGCCGGAGTGCAGCGGTTCCAGGTCGAAGTGGACGCCGTCGAAGCCCGCGTCGAGGATCTGGCGGGCGGAGCGCACCACCTGGGCCCGGCTGCCCGGGTCACTCAGCCGCAGCCCGGTCGGGCCCTCGGTGGCCAGGACGTCGCCGAGCCACGCCTGTACCCGCACGCCGGGCAGTTCGCGGTGGACGGCCTTCAGCAGCCACCCGGCGCGCGGGTAGCGCTTCGCGGACAGGGTGCCGTCGTGGTCCAGCGGGCCCGCGTGGACGTACAGGTCGCGGACGCCGGTGCCGCGTATCCGCCGGGCCAAGGCGGCGAGTTCGGCGTCGCCGTTGCGGCCGTCCACCCAGGCGTGGCCGAGCCACACCGCGTCCCGGCCCCGGGTGCGGGTGCCGGGCTCGGGGTCGCCCGCGTAGTTCAGCCGCAGCGTGATCCCGGCCGCGAGCAGGGACAGCACCAGGCACCCCACGAGGGCGGCCACGACGCGCTTGGGCCACCTCAGCCGGGGATGCGACCAGCAGCGGACGACGGCGGAGCGAGCCCGGCGGAGCCGGGTGCGGGCAGCGGCCAGGGCGGGGGATATCGGGGACTTGGTCACGTACGGGAGAGTAGCGAGCGCCGTACGGACGCCTTCGGCCGTACGGCGCGGCTACCGCACCGAACCTGCCCCGCCGGGCCTACGACTTGTCGGTCGGGATTTCCTTGACCTCGGCCGTGGGCGCGTTCTTCTTGACCGACTCGACGCCTTTCTGGGCCGCGGACTTGGAGTCATAGGACTCGCCGACCGCGATGATCTCGCCGTTGCCCGCTTTCAGGCGGAAGCGGTGCTTGCCGCGCTTGTCCTCATAGATCTCGAACTTGCCCGCCATGTGGATGCCACCTCCACGGGTCGTCGCGGCCCCCTCGAACCACCGTAAATCGGGCCACAGGTCCTCGCATCAGGGGTGCTCGGGGGTGCTGGGGGCGGGCGCGCCGAACATCTCCCGGCACGGCTCCAGCCCCCGCACCTCCACCGGGACGGTGCGCCGCTCCTCCCAGGCCGCGCGGTCCATCCGCAGTCGCTGGAGCGTCCGCTTCTCGCCCCGTACGGCGACCGTCTCCAGGCCGTCGGGACGGTAACCGAGGCGGCGCGAGACGCCGAGCGAGCGCCCGTTCTCCATGAACGCGGCCGACGTCAGGCTGAGCGCCCCCAGCCCGGCGAACGCCAGATGCGCCACGGCCGCGCGCATCTCCGTGCCGAAGCCCTGCCCCTGGTGGGCGATGCCCAGCCAGGAGCCGGTCCGCGCCTCCCGCGTCACCGCGAAGCCGGTGGCGGTGATGTCCTGCCGTCCGATCACCGTGCCGCCGTGCAGTACGGCGAGGCTCAGCGCCCAGTCCTCGGGTCGCCACTCGGCGATCGTGCGCAGGACGTGCTGGAACGTCGCGCGACCGCGTTCCGCCGGGGCGGCATCGGTCCACGGCACGCTGAACGGCATCTCCGTCGGGTCGTGCACCCCGCCCGCGGCGACGGCGGCCAGCTCGTCGGTCCGCGCGATGTCGGGAAGGCGCAGCTCAAGGCGCGGGGTGTGGAGGCGGAGTCCGTAGAGGGGCCAGTGACGGGGGTCCATGGCCAGAGGTTGCCGGAGCCACGGAGGGCGCGTCGACCCCATTACCGCCGCGGGCTGTCAATCACGGTTGACGTCCGAGTTTGTGTCAACGTACATTGACGGCATGACCGAAGCAACGGATCTCGCCGCGCGCGCCGGCGACCGGGACCCCCGGGTCGGACTGCGCGCCGTCGCCGCGCTGCGCCGGCTGCTGGAGCAGCTGGAGGCCGTACAGGTGCGCAGCGCCCGCGCCAAGGGCTGGTCGTGGCAGGAGATCGCGGCCGAACTGGGCGTCAGCCGTCAGGCCGTTCACAAGAAGCACGGGAGGCGTTGATGTTCGAGAGGTTCACCACCAGTGCCCGCGAGGTCGTCCGCGGGGCCGTCCGGCGGGCGGACGAGACGGGCGGCGCCACGGTCGGCGAGCCCGAGCTGCTGCTCGCGCTGCTGGACCGCGCGGACAGCCCCGCCGCCCACGTCCTGACCACCCTGGGCGCCACCACCCGGCGCGGCTCGATCGAACGCGCCCTGACCGAGGCCCGCCGCCGCGGCGGCATCTCGCCCGCGGACGCGGAGGCCCTGGCGGGGCTCGGCATCGACGTGGACGCGGTCGTCTCCCGGGTGGAGCAGGAGCACGGCGTCGGGGCCCTGGCCGCCGCCCCGCGCCGCCGCCGCTCCCGCGGCCGTTTCGCCCCCGAGGCCAAGTCGGTGCTCGAACGGTCGCTGCGGATCGCGCTCGGCCGCGGCGACAAGCACATCGGCGACGAACACCTCCTGCTCGCGCTCCTCGCCCGCCCCGGTGTCGCCGCGAACGTCCTCGCCGACCACGACGTGACGTACGTCCGGGCCGAACGGGCCCTCGCCACCCGCGCCGAGGCGAGCTAATTGGGTTGCCCCGGGCTCGATCCGCCACGCATCCTGTGCCGATGCTGATCCGACGAGAAACCCCCTCCGACCTCGCCGGCGTACGCGACGTCACGGCGGCAGCGTTCGGCAAGTCGGAGGCCGCGGTCCCGGTCGAGGTCACCCTCCTCGATGAACTCCGCACCTGCGACGCCTGGTTACCGGCCCTGTCGTTCGTCGCGGCCGACGACCGCGGCGACGTGATCGGCCATGTGGTGTGCACCCGCGGCCACGTCGGCCCTGACCTCGCCCTCGGACTCGGCCCCCTCAGCGTCCACCCCGCCCACCAGCGCCGGGGCGTGGGCCTGGCGCTGATGCACGCGATCCTGGGCGCGGCGGACGCGTTCGGCGAGTCCCTGGTCGCCCTCCTCGGCAGCCCCGCGTACTACGGCCGCTTCGGCTTCCGCCCCGCGGCCGCGTACGGCATCACGGCTCCCGACCTCGCCTGGGGCGACTACTTCCAGGCCCGCCCCCTGACCGCGTATCAACCCACCCTCAAGGGCCCCTTCGCCTACGCCGAGCCGTTCGACCGCGTCTGAGGCCGCGGCCCGACCGCGGCGAGGGGGCTGCCCCCACCCCCGGGCGGGTGGCTCGCCGGATGGGCCGCGGGCCCGCGTGCGGCGATCGTGGCGTCATGACACACCACGAAGGAAGAACGGCTCACGCGGAGCGCGCTCTCGCACGTCGCACGCTGCTGCTGACCGGCGCGGCGGCGGCCGGTGCCGGAATGACCTGGGGCACCGCGGGGCGGGCCGCCGCGCACGGAGGGACGCGGGGGACGCGGGGAGTGGCGCAGGGGGCGGTGGACGCCGAGGTGGCGCGGCTGGAGCGCGAGCTGATCGCGCTGCGGCGGGACCTCCACCGGCACCCCGAGACGCCGGGGCAGGAGCGGCGCACCGCCGGTGTGGTGGCGCGGGAGCTGCGGGCGGCCGGGCTGGACGTCGCCACGGGGGTGGGCGGCCACGGCGTGGTCGGTGTCCTGCGGGGCGTACGTCCTGGCCGGACCGTGGCGTACCGGGCGGACATGGACGCCGTGCCGCCCAAGGACATCGTCGGGGGCGGCCCAGCGGCGGCGCACCTCTGCGGGCACGACGTCCACACCGCCGTGGCCGTCGGCGTTGCGCGGGTCCTGGCGCGCCTGCGGCGGCATCTGCACGGAACGGTGGTGTTCCTCTTCCAGCCCGCCGAGGAGACGCTGTCCGGGGCCCGCGCGCTGATCGACGCGGGGGTGCTGGAGCGCACCGGGGTGGAGGAGATCCACGCGCTGCACTGCGGGCCGTTCCCCGTCGGCCGGTTCGCCGTGACCCCGGGCTACGGGCTGCCGGGCCAGGACAAGGCCGTAATGACGCTCTCCGGCCCGGACGCGCCCGAGGCCGCGAAGCGCTTGGCCCCCGAGATCGCCGCGCTCGCGACGGTGACCGTGCCGCAGACCCCGGCCGACCTGGAGCGGCTGGTCGCCGACGCCCAGGTGCCGGGCGGGCCGCTGGCCCGGTTCGTGGCCGTCCGGGCCACCGCGCAGGAGGACACGGTGAGCGTGGCCTACCGCTGCTGGCCGGAGGAGCGGTACCCGGAGGTTCGCGCGGACATCCGCCGACTGGCGGAGTCCGCCGACGTGAGCTTTCCCGCCGAGCCGTTCCCCGCCATGGTCTGCCCGGAGCCCGACGGCCGCAGGCTCGCCCGCCATCTGCGCCGCACGGTGGGCCGGGACGCGGTGGTCGAGCTCCATGCCGCGTTCCCGCCCTTCAGCGGCGAGGACTTCGCCCTCTACCTGGACCGCGTCCCCGGTACGTACACCTTCCTCGGCGTCCGCGCCCCCGGCGCACCCGTCACCGCCGCCTACCCGCACTACCCCGACTTCGCCCCGGACGAGCGCGCCATCGGCCTCGGCGTACGGACGATGGCGGGCTGGCTCGCGGAGCGGACCTCGGCCGCCGTGACGGGTCCCTAGTCCCGGAACGAGCCGTCCGCCCTGCGCGCGTGCCGGGACAGCAGGTGCTTGCACTGGGGGCAATGCCGCCTGAAGCCCCTCTTGACCAGATAGCTGATGCCGAGCGTGCACACGTGCATCAGCCCCACGGCCGCGTTCTGGAACACCCGCCCCAGCCACGACCTCGTACACGTCCCGCAGTCCCGGCAACCCGCCGCCATGCCGCACCCCCATCGTCGCGTCTCGTGGAACCAGTGTGCGGAACGTGCCGTGCCTGCGGCGCCCCAGCGCTTCCCGCCGCCCGGGTTGTGACCGGGTCAGGCCGGATCCGCCGCGCGGCTGTGACATCGGCGCCACGGGCGAGCACGACGTGAGGAGGCGATCACAGCCGGTCCGGGATCGTCCCGGATGATGAACGTGATGAGCGTCACCCACTCTGGTGTCGATGCCCCTCTTCACATCGGGCCTTCTCCCCAACTCATCCCGTAATGCGAGGAGGCCGATTACCCGGAGTTCCCACGGCGCCCTTCCGTGCCGACCCCGCGTCATCGCGGGTGGGAACTGTCACACGTGGAAGGATCTACCGATCCGGAGGTGGTTTGTAGCGTGCAGGGCCATGGACGACTCGACCACCTCGCACGACCGGGCCCTCGGGCAGACCGCTGCCGGGGGCTGGATGTTCCTTCTCGAGGCAGCCCGGGACATCCGCACCACCGGGGCCCTCGCCCCCAGCGGCCGGGCGCTCGCCCACGCGCTGACCGAACCGGTGCGCTCCCAGGCGGGGCGGCCGCTGAGCGTCCTGGAGGCCGGAGCCGGTACCGGCTCGGTCACCCGCTCCCTCATCCCCCAGCTCCCGGCGGGCAGCCGCCTGGACATCGTCGAGGCCAACCCCCGCTTCACCGGCCGGCTGCGCGACCTGGTCCGCACCCACCCGCACCTGGCCGGACAGTGTGAGGGGGTCCGCGTGCACGAGGCGTACGTCGAAGAGCTGGATGTAGGCCGTCGCTACGACGCGATCGTCTCGGCGCTGCCCTTCGCCAACTTCGACCCGCCCCAGATAGAAGCGATCATGGGCCGGTATCTGGAGCTGCTGCGCCCCGGCGGCCTCTTGGCCTACTTCGCCTATCGCGGCACGCGGCAGGCCCGCAGCCTGCTGCCCTCCCGCACCCTGGCCCGGCGGCACCGGGCCGCCGAAGAGGTGCTGGCCGACTACCGCCGCCGCTACGCCACCGCCCGCAGCACGGTCTGGGCCAACCTCCCCCCGGCCGATGTCTGGCACCTTCAGCGCCCCACGGAAAGGCTCCCGGGGGCGAGCCGGCAATCCGCTGGAGCCGCGGCCGGCCGGTAACGGCCCCACCGAAGCCCTTACGCCTCCGCCCCGCCCCCGCCCAGCACCGCCATGTCCGCGCCCGCCTCGCCGAGCACCGCCGCGGCCACCCCGCGGCCGATCCGGGCGAGGCCGAGCAGCGGGTGGTCGCAGTCGATACGCGCCGACCTTGCCTCCTCCGCCCGCTCCTCGGCGATGGCCATGGCCTTGCGGGAGTACGGGGTCCAGGCGATCCGTTCGGCCGCCTGCGACGCGCCCATGCTCAGCCGGGCGCCGACGGCCCGGTGCACCTCGGCGGGGGAGGCCCCCGCCGAGGACAGCAGTTGGCCGGCGCTGTTCTCCTCCGCGGTCAGCCCCCACAGCAGATGCTCGGTGCCGATGTAGTTGTTGCGGTGCTGCACCGCGGCCCGCTTCACGTGCGTCATCGCCTGGCGCAGGCCGTCGGTCATGTTCTCCGCCGCGTATCGCTTGTGGGGCGCGTAAAAGCGCTGCTGCACCGCCTGCCGGGTCACGCCGAGCGCCGTCCCGATGTCGGTCCACGAGCAGCCGTGCATGCGGCAGTGTTCGACGTAGTCCTCGACCAAATCGTCGGCCAGCGCTTGCCATTGCCCGGACACCCCGGCCGCCGCGGTCAGCAGCGCGAGCCAGTCGGGCTGCTCCTGTCCGCCGGGACGGCGACTCCGGGAGTTGTGACGAGCCAGGGACCGGTCACTGCTCCCGCAGGTCAGCGGGGAGGACGTTGTCCGGGCGGTCGAGCCACGCCCACTGTCCGGCGGAGGCGACGGTCAGTCCGAATCGCGTGCGCACCGGCCACCCGGCCCGTACCCACCAGGCGTGGGCCGCCTCCACCTCGCTCCAGAGCAGCCGGGGCCCGTGCTGCCGCACCTCGTACTCGGTGGCGTCCGGTTCGTAGTCGACGGACGCCCATGAACCTGTGGCCGAGTCGGCGAGCCAGAGAGTCCATTCCCCGTCAGGCCCCTGGCCCACGGCCGACCGGCAGCCCGGCACCAGGATGCCTGCGGCGAACCACGCGTCGTCGTCACCCAGGACGCTGGGATCGAGGCGAGTCCTGCCCCTGTCGCCCTCGCCTCGGACGACGGCCATGACGTCCCGCGCGGGTGCCTGTGCCCGCATCCACATGAACGCGCTGTCGCCGATGACCGGGCCGGACGCCACGGGGCCGTCGGGAGCGTGCTCGACCATGAGCCGCAGCAGGACGCCGTTACGCAGCGCGGTGCCCCACGGCAGGACGATGAGCCCGCCGGGTGCGGTCTGCTCGACCCAGGCCCGGAGGATGTCGTGTACGGCGCAGGTGGCGATGATCCGGTCGTACGGCGCGCCCCCGGGCCATCCCCCGGCGCCGTCTCCGGTGATCACCGCGGGGCGGTGGCCGATGGCTTTCAGGGCGGCGCGCGCCCCGTCGGCGAGGACGGGATCGACCTCAACGGTGGTGACGTGCTCGTCGCCGAGCCGGGCGGACAGCAGGGCGGCGTTGTACCCGGTGCCCGCACCGATCTCCAGGACGCGCTGCCCCTGTCGGATGTCGAGGGCGTCGAGCATGGTGCCGACGACGCTCGGCATGCTCGCCGAGCTGGACGGGACGCGCCCCGACGCGTCGACCTGGGTGACGAGGGCTTCGTCTCTGTAGGCCAGCTCCCGCCATCGGCCCGGCTCGGCGGTGCGGTCGACCGGCTCGTAGCCGTCGGCGACGCGGACCCAGATGCGATCGGGGAGGAATGCCGCACGGTCGACGCGGATGAAGGCGTCGTGCCAGGCGCGGGGGAGATGACCGGCGTCGGTAAGCCGCTGGGCCAGAGCGGCTGGGCCGACGGTCATCGCTTCGGCGGCTCGGGCCGCTTCGGATCGGGCGGTGGGATGGGCCGGTCCGGCTTGTGCCCGTCACTCTCGGCCGGGTCGGGCTTGCCCTCGTGCCTGCCCATGCGGGTCTCCCCCCTCCTGGCTGCGGTGCTTCCCGGGCCATAGTGACGCGGCCTCAGCTCGCGCGGCAGAGCGCACGGGCGCTCGCGGAGGAGTGTTTGGATCGCGGTGACCTGGCCGGTGGATCATTGCCCACGGCAGATGAGCCTCGGACAATGATTCGCCGGATGCGATTTAGGCCATCGAGAACTTGGCAACGTACTCGTCGAACGGATCGATGTCGACTTCCGCACGCAGTTCGTTCATACGCTCGGGCTCTTCGCAGGGCCACGGGACCGGTGACCCGTCCTTCACGCCGCGATCTGAGTCCCGTAGATCTGCTTGCGACCCTCATTGACCAGCGTGCGGTCGTGCAAGAAGGCCAGCTCACGTGAGCTGGCAGAGCCGGCCGACACCGCCTGCCGCATCAGATCGAGGGCGCGTCGCTGGACGTCGAGTTGCCGGTCGGCGTGCTGGGCGATCAGCCATGCCGCGCGTGCGGCCTCGGCGCCGACCAGTTCCGCCGTCGGCCAGCCGTACTCATCCATGATCTCGCTGAGCCGGTCACCGTGCCGCGCGGTCAGTCGACGCCACACCAGCTGCTCGGCAGGGTCATCACTGTTCGCGTGAACTGAGTACTGATGATCGGCCGCCGCCATCTCCTTAAGTTCCACCGCCAGCGCGGCAACGTCGTGCGCCATTCTCGCCTCCCCGCCTTATCAGTGTGTTGTGCTTGTCACCGGCAAGCCTAAAGGTGCATATCAGGCGTAAAGATCATTCCGGAGGACGGTGACAGGCGCCTCCGTGCGCCGGGATGATGGATCTACAGCCGGAGCGCGCGGTCGTCTCCTGCGGGCTCTGGCAATGATCCGCCGGGGGCCCTAGTGATCGCGCAGCTCGAACCAGATGTGCTTGCTGGTGGGCCGCAGTGTGTTCGCCCAGGTCACGCCCCAGGCGTACGCCAACTCCTGCATCAGCAGCAGCCCTCGACCGCCCTCCTCGTCGGTGTCGGCGTGGCGGAGGTGCGGATGCCGGTCCGGCGAGCTGTCCCGTACGGCGATGGTCGCGATGCCATCGTGGACGAGGGTGTCGATGTGGATCAGCTCGGTCGCGGTGTGCCGGTTGACGTTCGTCACGGCTTCGGAGACCAGGAGTTTCGCCGTGTCCGCGAGGTCGTGCAGGTCGTTGGCCTGAAGGAGGGCGGCGACCGCGTCCCGGCACGCTTTGGGGCTCGTGGGGGAGTTGGGTGCGCTGAGGCGGTAGGCGTACGGAGGGTTGGCGGCTTCGGGCATGGCGGTGCTCCCACTGCGGTGCGTAGTTGTTCCGATGCTTTGCGCTAGCAGGACCATAAGGCATACGTGAGCACACGTGCTACGCAATCTATAAATAGGTGCTTCCATTGGACGTGTGTGAACGTCTCACGCGACACTGTGTCCGTAAGCGAAGGGGAGAGCGCATGCCGAGGACGGCGCCGACTGCGAGGCAACGACGCCTTGGTACGGAGCTGCGCAAGATGCGCGAGCACGCCGGGATGAACGTGGCGCAGGCCGCCCAGCAACTGGGCGTGGATCGGACCCGGATCAGCAATACGGAAGCGGGTCGCTTCGGTGTGAGCGAAGAGCGCGTCCGCGCGCTGGCCGCGATCTACTCGTGCGGCGACAAGGCGTACGTCGACGCGCTCGTGGACATGGCCTTGGAGCGTGTCCAGGGCTGGTGGGAGGAGTATCACGGGAAACTTCCCAGCGGTGCTCTCGATCTTGCCGAGCTCGAGCACCATGCGGTAAGCCTGCGATCGATGCAGCCCATGCATATCCCGGGTCTCCTGCAGACGGAGGACTACGCCAAAGCCGTGTTCTCCACCGCTGTGCCCGACCTGAGCGCCGTCGAACTGCGCCGCAGACTGTCCCACCGGCTGAAGCGCCGCGACGTACTGGACAGCGATGACCCGCCGGAGNGCACCTTTCTCGTACATGAGGCGGCGTTGAGGATGCAGTTCGGCGGGGCAAAGGTGGCCCGTAGCCAGTTGGAGCACCTTCTGGAGACGTCCGAACGGGACAACGTGACCGTGCGCGTCATCCCGTTCTCCGCCGGAGGCTTTCCGGGTGCCGGAGCCTCAATCCTGTACGCGGCAGGCCCGGTACCGCAGTTGGACACGGTTCAGCTCGACGTGGCGACCGGAGTCGCCTTGGTGGACGCGGAAACGCTTGTCGCCAACTACCGGCAAGTCCTGGAACGGACGCAAGGGCTGTCGCTCAGCCCCGAGGAGACGCGCGACTTCGTCCGCGCGATCGCACACCAATCTTGAAGGCGTGGAGATGTCGGACATACATCAGTGGCGGAAGTCCTCGTACTCGGGTGACGCGGCCAACAACTGCGTCGAGCTGGCCCACGGCCCCGACGCCGCCGTCCTCCTCCGGGAGAGCGACGATCCGGACGTGGTGATCGCCACGGCTCCCGCCGCCCTCCGGGCGTTGGTCCGGGCCGCTCGGGCCGGGCGGTTCGATCAGCTGCCCCACTCGCCTTGAGGCGAAGGCGCGCGCGGAGAAAGTGCCTTCCTGCCGGAACGACAGAAGCTTTTCAAGAAAGCCCTGTCGTCCCAGTGCAGAAGGCACTTTCCCGTTCCCGCCCATGGTCCGGAGACCGCCGCGGGCGAAACGCTACGCCAGAGGCGAGGAGACGAGAAGGCGATCGCTGACCTGGCCGCCGACATTCGAGTAGACCTGATCCGCCACGTAGATCTTTCCGTCGCTCGAGATGTCGATGCCCGAGTAGCCGTTGTCGAGCGCGGTGTTCGGGTGGGGGAATGCGGGGATCGTGATCGTGGCGACCTGCGTAAGCGTCCCGGCGTCCAGCACCGCGATCTGCGAATTGTTGGCGAGGTACTGCGCCGTGTACACCTTGCCGCCGCGCAGGGCGACGTCCATCGCTCCGAACACCGTGGCGGAGGTGGCCGAGGAAAGATCGCTCGAGATCCTGTAGACCGTCCCGTTGGTGAAGTTCCCCGTGTCCGTGCTGGCGAGGTAGATGGTGCCGTCAGGGGCGACCGTCAGCCCACGTGGGAATCCGGCCGTGCTGAAGCCCGGAAGGGCGGCGAGGTTGAACGTGCCCGTGCCGTTGAAGGTGGTGTCGAGGACCGGGTTGGCAGGATCGGTCACGTCGAATCGCTGGATGTAGGCCTCACCACTCCCGCTCTCGCGCGAGATGTAGAGGTAGTAGGTGCTGCCGCTCTTCAGGATGGCGGCACCACCGATGCGCTTGTCCTTGGTCGCGGCGTCGGACGTCTGCACCCTTCCGCTGACCGGCGTCAGCGAGCTGTCGAGGACGAGGACGTACGGCCGGTCGACGTCTCCCGGGCCGCCGCAGGCGATGTCGCGATCACCTGAGCCGATGTAGACGAAGTCCCGGTCATCGGTGGCGATCGCTCTGGCCTGCTCGCGTCCGGCGGGGCAATTGACCGGATCGATGGTGCTCGCCGGAAGGGCGAAGGAGGCCAGCAGGGTGTTCGGAGTGGCCGTGGCGTACTTCCTGACCCTCCTGTTCGTCGGGCTCTGCTGAAGCCAGGTGGTGTAGACGGCTGTGCCGTCGCTCGACACGGCGACGCCCCGAATGCTGAATGTGCCCGAGGCGGCAACCGTCTGATCGACCAATGCCGACCAGCTGAGGTTCACGGTGTGGGTAGCCCCCGGCGAGGTGGAACCAGTGAAGCTGGCCGTATCCGGCGTGAACGTCGCACTGATCGGGAACGGTGAGACCGCGGCCGTGGTGTAGGTGTGCGTCGTGGTCGCCATCCCACCGGAGAGGGTGACAGTGGCCGTGTTGCCGTCACCGAAGTCGAACAGCACCGACCCGGTGGGGGTCCCCGCGCCGGGCGCCGTCACCGACACCGTCGCCGTGAAGCTGACCGACTGACCCACCACCGACGGATCCGGCGTATCCGTCAACGTCGTGGTCGTGGACGCCGCGCCGACGGTGTGACTGCCCGTACCCACCGAACCGGCGAAGGTGCTGTCACCGCTGTAGGTCGCGCTGATCGCGAACGGCGGACCCGACGTGGTCGTGTACGTATGGCTGATCGTCGCGACCCCGCCGGCCAGGGACACCGGCCCCGAGACGTTGCCGTCACCGAAGTCGAAGACCACCGTGCCCGACGGCACCCCCGTAACGGGGGGAACCGGTGCGACGGTGGCCGTGAACGTCACCGACTGACCCACCACAGACGGATCCGGGAGATCGGTCAGGGTCGTGGTCGAGGGCACCGGGGTGTAGGTGTACGCGGCGCCGTTGCTGGTGCCGCTGGGTGTCACCACGGTGACCAGGACCGTGCCGGTCCCGGGAGGGGCGACGGCGTTGATCACCGCGCCGCCGATCACGGTGAAGCTGGTGGCGTTGGTGGTGCCGAATTTCACGGCGGTCGTGCCGGTGAATCCGGAGCCGATGATCTGGACGGTGTTGCCGCCCGTGGCGGAGCCGATGATCTGGACGGTGTTGCCGCCCGTGGTCGGCCCGGAGGTCGGGACGATGGTCGTGATGGTCGCTGTCGTGGANCCNGCGTAGNTGTANGCGNCNCCGTTGCTGGTGCCGCTCGGCTTGACCACGGTGACCAGGACCGTGCCGGTCCCGGGAGGGGCGATGGCGGTGATCAGCGTGTCGGCGATCACGGTGAAGCTGGTGGCGTTGGTGGTGCCGAATTTCACGGCGGTCGTGCCGGTGAATCCGGAGCCGATGATCTGGACGGTGTTGCCGCCCGTGGTGGCCGGCCCGGAGGTCGGGACGATGGNCGTGATGGTCCCCCCTGTCGTGGATCCGGTATAGGTGAATGCGGCGCCGTTGCTGGTGCCGCTGGGTGTCACCACGGTGACCAGGACCGAACCGGTCCCGGGAGGGACGACGGCGGTGATCAACGTGCCGCCGGTCACGGTGAAGCTGGTGGCGTTGGTGGTGCCGAATTTCACGGCGATCGCACCCGTGAAACCGGAACCGATGATCTGGACGGTGGCGCCTGGGGGTGCGGTGGAGGGAGCGATGAGAGTAATCATCGGTGTTGCCATGGTGGCTCTCCTTGAGAGGTGATCCCAAGGCGGAGGTCCCGCTGGCCGAAGGCAGGCCGGTCAACTCCGAGTCCCCTGCCGGGGAGCACGGCTGGAGAAGGCCGTCCGCACGTGGCGAGGTGAGGCCCCACTACCTGATGCCGCAATTGAAGCGAACAGGCGACACGCCCCGAAAGGAGCAAAAAACCATAGAAGGAGTACAAGTGATGAATCAGACAATAGGATGAGGAGCGGGTTGCGTCATTCCGTGCTGGCGTACGCCCCTCGAGGAGCCGTCCGCGAGGCCGGATGACATACCCGGCAGCCGGGCGGTTCGATCACCTGTCCCGCTGGGGGACAATGGGCGCCATGAGTCTGTTCCGCGACGACGGCATCGTGCTGCGCACCCAGAAGCTGGGCGAAGCGGACCGGATCATCACCCTGCTCACCCGCAACCACGGCCGCGTCCGCGCCGTGGCCCGCGGGGTGCGCCGTACGAAGTCGAAGTTCGGCGCGCGCCTCGAACCGTTCTCCCATGTGGACGTGCAGTTCTTCGCCCGCGGCGGCGAGCTGATCGGCCGCGGGCTGCCGCTGTGCACGCAGAGCGAGACGATCGCCCCCTACGGTGGCGGAATCGTCACCGACTACGCCCGCTACACCGCCGGTACGGCGATGCTGGAGACCGCGGAGCGGTTCACCGACCATGAGGGCGAGCCCGCCGTGCAGCAGTATCTGCTCCTCGTCGGCGGGCTGCGTACGCTGGCCTCCGGGGAGCACGAGCCGCATCTCATCCTGGACGCGTTCCTGCTCCGCTCACTCGCCGTGAACGGCTACGCGCCCAGCTTCGACGACTGTGCGAAGTGCGGGATGCCCGGTCCGAACCGGTTCTTCTCGGTCGGCGCGGGCGGGGTCATCTGCGGAGAGTGCCGCGTGCCGGGAAGCGTCGTACCCTCTGCGGAGTCCCTGACGCTGCTGGGCGCGCTGCTGACCGGCGACTGGGAGACGGCGGACGCCTGTGAGCTGCGCCATGCCCGGGAGGGCAGCGGGCTCGTCGCGGCGTACTTGCACTGGCACTTGGAGCGGGGCCTCAGGTCGCTCCGGTACGTAGAGAAATAACACCAAGCACACAGCACACCGCATACGAGGAGACGCGAAGCCATGGCACGACGCGGGATTCTGGGCCGACAGCGGCGCGAGTACCGGGCCCCGGACCCGCACCCGTCCGGCGCCCGCCCGCCGAAGATCCCCGGCGAGCTGGTGCCGAACCACGTGGCCTGCGTGATGGACGGGAACGGCCGCTGGGCCAAGGAGCGCGGGCTGCCGCGTACGGAGGGCCACAAGGTCGGCGAGGGCGTCGTCCTGGACGTGCTCAAGGGCTGCCTGGAGCTCGGCGTCAAGAACCTCTCCCTCTACGCCTTCTCCACCGAGAACTGGAAGCGCTCGCCCGACGAGGTGCGCTTCCTCATGAACTTCAACCGTGATGTCATCCGCCGCCGCCGCGACGAGATGGACGAGCTGGGTATCCGCATCCGCTGGGCGGGCCGGATGCCGAAGCTGTGGAAGTCGGTGGCCCAGGAACTCCAGGTCGCGCAGGAGCAGACCAAGGACAACGACGCCATGACGATGTACTTCTGCATGAACTACGGCGGCCGCGCCGAGATCGCGGACGCGGCGAAGGCGCTGGCCGAGGACGTGCGCGCGGGCAAGCTCGACCCGTCCAAGGTGAACGAGAAGACGCTCGCCAAGTACCTCTACTACCCCGACATGCCGGACGTGGACCTGTTCCTGCGCCCGTCGGGCGAGCAGCGCACGTCGAACTACCTGATCTGGCAGAGCGCCTACGCCGAGATGGTCTACCAGGACGTGCTGTGGCCGGATTTCGACCGCCGCGACCTGTGGCGCGCCTGCCTCGAATACGCCTCCCGCGACCGCCGCTTCGGCGGGGCGATCCCGAACGAGGACCAGCTGAAGAAGGAGGACGGCCCACAGCCTGCATGAGGCCTTCCGGCAGGTCCGGGCCGGGGTCGCTCTGTTCAGTCCCTGGTCCGGCCGCTAGTGTGGCTGCCCAGTAGCGGGTCGATTTCGCTCCGTGCCGTGCGACAGGATGCCCTGTGGCCGTTCCCCCACCACGGACCACAAGGCCTGGCCGGAATGAGCACTGCTGTCGCTCCCCCAGCTACCGCTGGGCGGTACTCCCTAGGACATCGAAGATGCGATTCCCCCCGTCCGAGTTGGCGTCCCTGGCCGTTGAACCACTGATGACCCGGGACTTCGAGACCCGGCCCGGGTCGGTCTACGCACGGTTGCGGGGCCGGTACGGCCCGGTGGCGCCCGTGGACCTGCACGGAGTCCCGGTGTGGCTGGTTCTCGGCTACCGCGAGGTGTGGGAGGTCCTGCGGGACGAGAGCACGTGGAAGAAGGACGTCCAGCACTGGCGGTTGATGCGTGAGGGCCTGGTGCCGTCCGACTGGCCGTATCTGCCCGGCTATCAGGTCGGGCATCTGCTGCTGAGCGACGATCAGGAGCGCAAGGCGACGCGCGCCGCCGTGGACGACGCGCTCCGTCCCTTCCAGGACACTCAGGCGCCACATTCCTGGGATATGCAGAAGGCCATCTCCCAGCACGCCGACGAGCTGATCACGTTCTTCGCGGACGGCAGCGACAGCGGATGGGTGGACCTGGGCGCACAGTTCGCGCGTCCGCTGCCGCTGATGGTCGTCAACCGGCTGTTCGGCTTCCCGGTCGACCAGGGTGACGACGTCTTCATGGACTCGTGGCGCATGGTGGACGGCGGCCCGGACGCCGGTGCGGCCGTCGGACGGCTGGTGGCGGCGACGACCGAGCTGGCCGCGTACAAGCGCGAGAACCCGGGCGACGACCTGACCACCCGGCTGCTCGCCGCCGACCCGCCACTGACAGTGGAACAGATCGGCATCGAGCTGTACGCGATCCTCGTCATCATGTCCGAGCTGGTCAGCCACGCCATCACCAACAGTGTGCTGGAGGTGCTGGACGGAGAGGCAGGGGCGCAGGCGGCCCTCATGGCGGGCCCCACCGAAGAGCTGGTCAACCGCGTGCACATCGCCTCGCCCCCGTGGGTCAACCTCACCGCCCGCTACCCGGTGGCCGACACTGACCTGGGGGACTTCCGGCTCGCCGCGGGCGACATGGTCATGCCCTCGATCGCCGCCGCGCACGGCGACCCGATGTTCACGACGACCAACAGCTATGAGAGGTCGACCAGCTCGCGCGCCCATCTGGCCTGGGGCACGGGGCCGCACCAGTGCCCGGGGCGGGAACTCGCGGACATGATCGTGACCACGGCGGTGGGCAGGCTGTTCGAGCGGTGCGACTTCGAACTGGGGCTGCCCGCCGACCAGTTGCCGTGGCGCTCGTCGGCGTTCGTACGCGGTCTGAAGTCCTTCCCGGTCCGGTTCCGGATGCGCGCGCGCCAGGCCCCGGTGCCCTCGTCCCCCGGACTCCCCGTACCCGCGCCCGCTCCGGCCCCCGGGCCGACCCCACCGGTCGCCCCCGAGCCCGCGTCCGCGCCTGCCCAGCCGACCCGCCCCCGCTCCGCGCTCTGGCGGTTCCTGGCGAGCCTGCGCCGGGGGTAGACGGGCGGCGCAGGCTTTACTCGTTGTAGAGCCCACATTGAGCAGGTCGTGATCACACCCCCTCTAGGCTTGAGACTTTGCACCACGAAGGCCGGAGGGGGAGACCTGGCATGGGCGGCGGCCACGGCAAGGGCGAGGTCCTGGACATCAAGGTGGCGGACATCAAGTCCGTCTCGCCGACGTTCCACCACCAGGCGGTCAAGCTGAGCGAGGCGCTGACCACGCTGATCAACACGCTGGACGGCTACGGCGAGCCGTGGGGGGACGACAAACCGGGCAAGGACTTCGCGAAGCACTACAAGCCGAACCAGAAGCACATCGAGTCGGCGACCGGTGTCCTCGTCCTCGGCCTGACCAGCATCCACGAGGCGATGCAGGACATGGCCGACGGCCACGTCGACAACGACAAGCTGATCGAGGGCATGTTCACCAAGGCGAAGAACGCGCCTGGCAAGGACGGCCACCAGTGAGCTTCGGCAGCGCGGTCGAGGAGAAGGCCAAGGCGATCCTGCTCGAACTGGGCATGTGGTGGCCGGACGCCAACTCCGGCACCCTGCGCCACGCCGCCGACGCCTGGCGGACCTTCGCCGACACCGTGGATGACGTGCGCGCCGCGACCAACAAGGCCGCCACGACGCTCATCCACAACAACAAGGGCGAGGCGATCGACGCCTTCGAGACCTTCTGGGGGCGCTACGCCAAGGGCAAGGACGCGGGCTGGCTGAGCGACCTCGCCACATCCGCCCGCAGCATGGGCAAGGCGCTGGACAGCTTCGCCGACAAGGTCGATGAGGCGATCGAGGAGTTGTGGACGCAGATCGCCATCGATGCCGTGGCGATCGTCGCCGGCGGGTTGCTGACCCTGCCGACCGGGGGCGGTTCCGACGCGGTCGCCGGGGAGATCATCGCCATGGCGGCGGGCCTGGGTGTCGCGGTGGAGGGGGCGGTGGCCACCATCGCGGCGGAGATGCTGGTCGGCGCCGTGTACACCAGCATCGCGTCGGTCACCGTCGACCTCGCCGTCGCGCAGCCGGTCAAGATCGCGCTCGGTCAGCAGGGTGGTTTCAGCCTGGACGAGGTGAACGCCGCCGCCAAGGAAGGCATGATCTACGGCGGCCTCTTCGGCGCCGGAGCGGGCGTGCTCAAGCCCGGGGTGCTGCCCAAGACCGGCGGCGTCCCCGGCCTGCTGAAGCCGCCCGGCATCCGCCCCAACCTCATTGGGAAGGGCCCCGCGGGCCGTCCCGCCAAGGAGACTCCGAAGGTCGGCGAACCCATTGACATCGCGACGGGCGCGATGCTGATGGAGCAGACCGACCTGACCCTGCCGGGCTCCCTGCCGCTGGTCTTCGAACGCACCCACCTCTCCTCCTACCAGGGTGGTGTCAGCTTCGGCCCGACCTGGTCCTGTCTGCTGGACGAGCGCATCCAGTTGGACTCCGAGGGCGTCGTCTTCGCCGCCGCCGACGGCATGCGGCTCGTCTACCCGGTGCCGGAGCCCGACGTTCCCACCCTGCCGGAGAAGGGTGCCCGCTGGCCGCTGGAGTGGGACGGGAAGCCGGACGGCGTCATGACCGTCACCGACCCGCAGACCGGTGTCGTACGGACCTTCACCCGACCGGTCCCGACGGAGGAGTCCGGCGCCGTCCACCTCTGGCTGGAAAGCCTCCAGGACCGCAACGGCACCCGCATCGACATCGAACGCGCCCTCGCAGGCAACCCTCTCGCCATCCGCCACTCCGGCGGTTACTACGTGGCCGTCGACACCGACGAGCACCGGCGCGTCACCGCCCTGCGTCTGCTCGACGAGGCGCCCTCGATCTACGAGCCCCACGGCCGCGACGGTGCCGGCACGATGGTGATGCGCTACGCGTACGACGAGGCCGGAAACCTCGCCGAGGTCATCAACTCCAGCAACGAGCCCCTGCGCTACACCTACGACGCGCAGGGCCGGGTCACGTCCTGGACCGACCGCAACGGCACGTCGTTCGCGTACGTCTACGGCCCGGACGGCCGGGTGATCCGCACCGAGGGCAGCGACGGCGTCTACAACGGCACCCTCGAATACGACGACCAGGCGCGCACCACGGTCTACACCGACTCCCTCGGCCACCGCACCACCTACCGCTACAACACCGACGGCCAGGTCATCGAGGAGACCGATCCCCTCGGCCACACCACCCTCACCACGTGGAACACCCGGGGCGACCGCCGCCTCTCGGTAACCGACCCCCTGGGCCACACCACCCGCTACGCCTACGACGAGGACGGCAACCTCACCGCCGTCACCCTCCCCGACGGCAGCGAGGCCCGGGCCACGTACAACGACCTCTGCCTGCCCGTAGAGGTCACCGAACCGGGAGGCACCACCTGGCGTCACGCCTACGACGAGGCGGGAAACCTCCTCGCCACCACCGACCCGACCGGTGCGAGGACCCACTACGGGTACAACGACCACGGCCACCTGACCGAGGTCACCGACGCCCTCGACCACACCACGCGCGTCACCCCCGACCCGGCCGGACTACCCCTCACCGTCACGGACCCCCTGGGCCACACCACAACGGCCCGCCGCGACCGCTTCGGCCGTGTGGTGGAGGTGGCCGATCCCCTCGGCCACACCACCCGCATGGGCTGGACCACCGAGGGCAAGCCCGCCTGGCGGGACTGGCCCGACGGCGTACGGGAGACCTGGACCTGGGACGGCGAAGGCAACCTCCGCAGCCACACCGACCCCCCGGGCCACACCACCCGCCACACCGCCACCCACTTCGACGTCCCGGCGACTCGCACGGACCCGGACGGCGCGAGCTACGCCTTCGCGTACGACACCGAGGTGCGCCTGACCCAGGTCACCAACCCGCAGGGCCTGACCTGGACGTACACCTACGACCCGGCGGGCCGCCTCACCGCCGAGACCGACTTCAACGGCCGCACCCTCACCTACACCCACGACGCGGCGGGCGGTCTGCGGACCCGCACCAACGGCGCGGGCGAAACCCTCCACTTCACCCGCGACGCGCTCGGCCGTACCGTCGAACAACGCACCGACGCGGGCGAAACCACGCGGTACACCTACGACACCTCAGGCCACCTGACGCAAGCGGTCAACCCGGACTCCGAGCTGACGATAGAGCGGGACGTTTTGGGCCGGGTCCTCTCAGAAACCGTCAACGGCCGCATCACCACCTACGCCTACGACGCCGTCGGTCGCCGCACCGAACGCACCACCCCCAGTGGCCTGCGCTCCACCTGGACGCACGACGCCACAGGCCACGCAACCAGCCTCGACAACGGCGCGGGCGCCCTGTCGTTCACGTACGACGCAACGGGCCGAGAAACGGAACGCCACCTGGGCGACGGCGTATCCCTGACCCAGACCTGGGACAAGGCGGACCGCCTCACCACCCAAACCCTCACCGGCGGCTCCGACGCGGCCGACCACCTCCTCCAGCACCGCTCGTACGCCTACCGCGCGGACGGCTACCTCACCGAGATCCGCGAACTCACCTCCGGGACGCGCCGCTTCGACCTCGACCCGGTCGGCCGGGTCACCGCCGTCCATGCCCACGGCTGGACCGAGACGTATGCGTACGACACAGCGGGCAACCTCACCCACGCCACGGCCCCGGACCACGGCACCCCCGGCGACCGCGACTTCACCGGCACGATCCTCCACCGCGCGGGCCGCACCACCTACGAACACGACGCCCAGGGCCGCCTCACCCGCCGCACCCGAAAACTCCTCAACGGCCGGACCCGCACCTGGACCTACACCTGGAACGCCGAAGACCGCCTCACCGACGCGACCACCCCCGACGGCGAGCACTGGCACTACACGTACGACCCCCTCGGCCGCCGCATAGCCAAACACCGCCTGGCCGAGGACGGCACCGCCGCCGAAACCCTCCACTTCACCTGGGAAGACACCCGCCTGGCGGAACAGTCCACCCCGGACGGCACCCACACCACCTGGGACTACACCCCCGGCACCCACCGCCCCCTCACCCAGACCACCCACCACACCCGCCGCCCGGGCGACTCCCTCATCACCCAATTCGCGGACGCCACCGAGCCCCGCTTCCACGCCATCATCACCGACCTGGTCGGCACCCCCACCGAACTGGTCACCCCGGACGGCACCCTGGCCCGGCAAAACCGCACCACCCTCTGGGGCACCCCACTCCCCACCCCACCAGGTGCCGTCGACTGCCCCCTGCGCTTCCCCGGCCAATACGCCGACCCCGAAACGGGCCTGTACTACAACTACTTCCGCCACTACGACCCCGAGACGGCCCGCTACGCCACGCCCGACCCCCTCGGCCTCGCACCTGCTCCAAATTCCACCGTCTACGTCAGCAATCCCCACACCTGGATGGACCCCCTTGGCCTGAGCGGTTGTGGACCAAAGGGATTCGAGCCGGGCACTCAGCTGGGTGACACAAGTAAGCTTCGCGGATGGATCCCAACGAAGGTTCCGGACGAAGCCATGGAGTCTATTAAGGATGTCAAAAAATACGGCCGCGATGCGACAGGTTGGGGGTCTCAGTGGCACGGCCCCAATCTGACGATGGAGCCGTTCGGTAATACCGGAAAGAATGAGGCCCACGTGCTCCCGACGCGTGATCCGCAAGGTAATCCGATCACTTACAAAGAATACGGTGCGCCAGCTTCGAAGGACAATCCGAAGCCCGGTGGCGAGAGGACGGTCTGGGGGAGTGACGGATCCGTCTACTATACGCCTACGCACTACCAGACCTATATCGTTGTGGAGAGTCCGAAATGGTAATGGATCGGGGCTCCTGGATCCAGGTTAAGCCCTGGCTCCATCTCGTGGGGGCGGAGGTTCGTGTTCCGGTGCGAAGCTTGCTTCCCATGCCGGGGTCAACATTCACGGCATGGATGAACGGAACTCATATGGGAACCCTCGATGGAGTGTTCCAGAGTTTCTACGACGCGTTTAGGCTGCCGGATTATTTCGGATGGAATCTTCCTGCGCTGAATGACTGCCTCCGAGACCTGAGGTGGATCTCGGCGGATCAGTACGTCCTGCTGATCGAAGAGGCGCAGGATGTTCTCAGTGAGGAGAGGGAAGACCTTGCTGAATTCCTTAGCATTCTCGCGAGGGCTGGAGAGAAGTGGTCCTACGCGAAGCATCCTGGGGTAAATGAAAGGGCGGCCTTTCAGGTTGTTCTTGAATGCGGCGAGGAAGGTTTGTCACGTATGAGTGAGGCTACTTCCCATTTGCTGTGAATCGGTCACGAGAACCCGCTCTCCGTTGCTGTCTGCAGATTGCGACAGGGAGATCGGGCATCTGCTGAAATACGCGCGAGACGACTGGCTGGGATTCTCTGTGATCAGCGGTGCGGTCGCAACCTTCTTGGGGAAGGGGGCCACTCGTCAGGAGTTGACGAGCGTGACGCTACGAATCGTGGGTGATCTGTACGACAGGGGGGTTCGTGCCGGAGATCTCACTGCGTCGGAAGCGCGCCCATTCTCTCCGTGGCATGCGGACAAGCAGGTAACCCTGGACAGGATCGAGTCGGCTATGCGGAAACTACCTGGGATGCCGGACTCGGGAGATATTTGCTGGTTCACAGTCCCATGAACAGTGCGGACACAAGCATGGACATGAATGAGGGGAACCGAGCGGTCGAAGACCTCCTCCACTGGCGCGGCGCGTTGGCCGACCTCATCCAGGCGGCTCGGGGTGAAGACATGTCCTTGGCCAGCGTCCTCGACCGCGTCATCGTCGCGGCCGTGCTGGAGAAGGTCGTGGAGGGCTTGGCGGAGCCCGGCGAGCTATTCCTCTGGGCCCACACCGTGCACTTTCGCGAAGACGTGGATCTCGAAGAGGGGCACGAGGACTTGCTGACGCAGTTCCTGTTCGAGATCTCAACACCTGAGCTGTTCGAAGCCGTTACGCCCGACCTCTGCTATCGCTGGCTGGGAAGATTCCGTACATCCCTGGCGACATCGGCAGTCGGCGAATCCCAAGAGTGAGCCTGAGGCGTGGTGGAGAAGCGAAGATCGCCGGACCAGCTCTCGCACCGTACGTTGCCGGAGGGAAAGGCGATCTCCAGCGTGAGGCGCCCGGTGTCCGGGGATCCCACTTCCCGCACGGCGAGGATCGTCTCGCCGAGGTGTTCCGCGAAAGGCGTCCCGCCGTTGATCGGGGTCACCTCGACGCGGCCGTTCTGCCCCATGCTGTACCCCTCGTACGGGGTCGAGTTCTCCACGATCAGGCACCAGTCCGAGCCGGTCGTGATGTGGGTGGAGACCTGTGCGCTGTCGATCAGCCATACGTCCAGCGGGACCGAGCGAGCCTCGGCGCCGTATCGGTGCCAGGCGGCGACGACGTGCTCAAGGCGTCGGCCGACCAGGTACTCAGGGCGCCTGGCGGGCCCGTGCAATGGGCACCCGTGCAACCGCGTCGACTCCGTTCGATAACCGTACCGATCATCCGGAGGACCGAGTACGTGGACGGCATTTCCCTCTTGGCGGACCTCATCACCACTGGCCGACTTCATGGGGTCGGCCCGGGCGCCTCCATCGAAGAAGTTGTTCAGGTGGTGAAGGCCGAGTTCATCGAAGTGGTCGATGAGGCACATGAAATGCTGCGCAGGGACTACGGTTTCGTGGAGATGTACTTCTCCGGTCGGCCAGAGGAGTGGGTCATGACCAGCGGGACCATCGAGGTCCACCGCTTGGCGGCTGACGGCGAGGGCGTGGCGGAGGAGTGGCGCCGGGACATGGGAGTCGACTTTCCCGCGTACTGTTCCTGGGCCGAGCTGCGGGAAGCGTTGTCCAGGACGTCGGCGGCGCCCGAGCTCGATCGCGTACGGCAGGGTGGCCACCTCGAATACCGGGCGCACGATACGAACGTCTCCGTGTTCGTGGTCGATGATCGGGAAGAGCGCGATCATTGGCCGGGAAAGGGAGACGTGTGGAGTGTCGGATTCAGCGTGAAGGGGTGAGGAGTTGACCGCGGAAGATTTTCGGTTCTTCGCCGAGGTCCGGGTCGTGGCCTCCCCTCGTCGACCGGAGCTACAGGGGGCCATCGGTGCGATCCTCGGCATTTCCGAGCCGCCCGACCCCGGCGCGGCGCCCCATGACGGGGTCATGCTCGACGGCTTCGACCTCGTGCATGTGTTCACCGGCGAGCAGATTGCGCCGACGGGGCGGGAGCGCCGGGAATCGGCCTCCTACGAGAGCCGACCAACCGGGCGTACCGGCCCGGGGCTACCCCCACGACCCGCTTGAAGTGGCGGGTCAGGTGGGACTGGTCGTAGAGGCCCACTGCGGTGGCCACTTCTCCCGGCGGCTTCCCATCCAGGAGCAGGCGGCGGGCCAGGTCGATGCGACGGGAGGTCACGTACTGGTGCGGGGCGATACCGAACGCCGCGCTGAAGGCGCGTACGAGGTGGGTGGGGTGGGCGTGGAGGAGGCGGGCGGCCTCTTCCAGGGTGGGGGCTTCGACGTAGCGCTCGTCGAGGAGGTCCCGCAGGTCCCGGGCGACGCCGCGGTCGGGCATCGCGGCGGCGGCGGTCGGCCCGGGGCGCAGGTGGTCGCGGAGGCGCTGGCTGATGAGGGCCAGGCGGCTCTCCGCCTCGAGTTCGTCGCCCGGGGTGGCGAGGGCGGCGTGCAGCTGTGCGATGCGTCGGCGCAGGAGGGGGTCGGTGAGGTCCGGGCCGTCGACTGCCGGACCGATGTAGCTCGCGTCCAGCTGGGTCATGTCGAGGTAGATGACCCGCTTGCGGAAGCCGTGGGCGGTGGCGGGGGAGCCGTTGTGGGGGACCTGCGGCGGCAGCAGGCTGACGGTGTCGTTCGGGGTGCCGCGCTCGTGGCGGTCCAGGTCGTAGCGGACCGCGCCGTCGTCGACGATCAGCAGGGTCCAGGCGTCGTGGACGTGCATGGGGTACGCGTGCTCGGTGAAGTGGGCGTGGAAGACCTCGCTGACGCCCGGGACCGACGGGCGCCAGGCAGAGATTTCCTGTCGGGACGCCATGCAAGGAACGTACAAGACGACGAGGGCCCGCAGCCGTCAGTCTCGAAGCATGAGAACGAGTGAGGAGAACGGGGCGGAGAGCGCCCCCGTTCGGTTCGATACGAAGATCGCCGTACTGCTGCGTGACGATTTGGAGACCTGGCAGCGGCTGAACGTGACCGCTTTCCTCGTCAGCGGGCTCGGCACCGCGGCCCCCGAGGTGATCGGCGAGCCGTACGCGGATGCCGACGGGACCGCGTATCTGTCGATGTTCCGCCAGCCCGTGCTGGTCTTCGAGGGGACGAAGG
The DNA here is from genome assembly GCF_052851135.1 of Streptomyces sp. BRA346. NCBI lineage: Bacteria > Bacillati > Actinomycetota > Actinomycetes > Kitasatosporales > Streptomycetaceae > Streptomyces > Streptomyces sp. BRA346. Next base: position 223,585 of record NZ_JAIWIH010000038.1, read on the forward strand.
AGACGCTGACCACGGCGCACGGTCGGGCGCTGTCCCGCGCGCTGCCGCGGGCCGTGTTCACCTCGGACCTGTTCGGCACGGGCAACGACCGGGACAACCGGGCGGCCGTACGGGCGGTGGGCACCGACCAGCTCGACCTGGTGGGGCTGGCGGTCTACGGGCCGCGCAACGCGGTGGACAAGGTCCTCAAGGGTGCGCGGATGCATCACTGAGCGGGGCGTGACCCGCCCCCGTCGTTAGCCTGAGGATCATGGAATTCGCGAGGGCTGATTGGGACCCGGAGCTGCATGGGTTCCGGGTCGATCCGACCGCCTATCTGGCGGAGCTGCCGCGGCTGCGGGCGGCTCTGCCGCCCGGGGCGTGGGCGTTCGCTTCCGATGAGGGGCACTACCGCCTCGGGAGCGGCACCAGGTGTGTGAAGGACCTGGGGCTGGCCGGGGTGGACATCCCCAGGGGCAAGGAGGGCGGGCTGACGCTCACCTTCGTGCCGAGCAGGTGGAAGCACGACGCGGGGCTGCGCATCCGCTACACCGGCGTACGGCACTTTTCGATCACGTACGAGCACGCCATCGACTGGATGGAGACGGACACGGTCCTGCTCGACGAGATCCTTCCGCATGACGCCGGATGCAGCCATGAGATCGTCCTGACCGATGCGGTGATCGTCGTGCACTGCCGGGATCTGGCAGCCGTCTGGGGCGGCGTGGGATCCTCTGGGAGTGAATCTGGATGACCTGGTCCGGTTGCGGCGGGCGCGGGACCGGATGGATCGGGACTACGCGCAGCCGCTGGACGTGCCTGCGCTGGCGCGCGGGGCGCTGATGTCGACGGGGCACTTCGCGCGGAGCTTCCGCGAGGCCTTCGGGGAGACGCCGTACAGCTATCTGATGACGCGCAGGATCGAGCGGGCGAAGGCGCTGCTGCGGCGGGGGGACCTGTCGGTGACGGACGTCTGCTTCGCGGTCGGGTGTACGTCGCTGGGGTCGTTCAGCTCGCGGTTCACGGAGCTGGTGGGGGAGAGCCCGAGCGCGTACCGGGCGCGCGATCACGAGCACGGTGCGGAGATTCCGGCGTGTGTCGCCAAGGTCTTCACCCGACCGGTCAGGGATCCGATCAGGAATGGAGAAGCGAAGCCCGCTTCCCGGTCGTAGCGTGACAGACATGAACACCAACATCACGCTTTCGACCTGCTTCATCGCCGTCGACGACCATGACAAGGCGCTCGAGTTCTACCGCGACATCCTGGGCCTGGAGGTGCGCCAGGACGTCGGTTTCGAGGGAATGCGCTGGGTGACCGTGGGCTCGCCGTCGCAGCCGGACGTCAACATCGTCCTCGAACCCCCCGCCGCGAACCCCAACGCCTCGCCCGCCGACAAGCAGGCCATGGCGGAACTGCTCGCCAAGGGCATGCTGCGCGGGGTCCTCTTCGCCACCGACGACGTCGACGCCACGTTCGAGCACATCCGGGCGGCGGGCGGCGAGGTGTTGCAGGAGCCGATCGACCAGCCGTACGGCGTGCGGGACTGCGCTTTCCGCGATCCGGCGGGGAACCTGCTGCGGTTCAACCAGCCGAAGCGCTAGCCGGGCAGCCCTCAGTCCGTCGCCGGGGCCGCGCAGTCGCCGCAGGTGCCGAAGATCTCGATCGTGTGGGCGACGTCCACGAAACCGTGCTCGGCGGCGATCGCGTCGGCCCACTTCTCGACCGCCGGGCCCTCGACCTCGACCGCCTTGCCGCAGGAGCGGCAGACGAGGTGGTGGTGGTGCTCCTCGCTGTTGCAGCGGCGGTAGACGGCCTCGCCCTCGGTGGTGCGCAGGACGTCGACCTCGCCGGCGTCGGCGAGGGACTGGAGGGTGCGGTAGACGGTGGTCAGGCCGACCGAGTCGCCCCGGTGCTTGAGCATGTCGTGAAGCTCCTGCGCACTGCGGAACTCGTCCACCTCGTCCAGTGCCGCCGCCACCGCCGCGCGCTGCCTGGTGGACCGGCCGCGTACTGGGGGACCCGCGGTCGCCACAGTTGCCTCCTCAACCTCGCTTGCCCGTAGCGCTCTGTCTGCCGCTCTGTCTGCTTGGCCATTGTGCCAGCTAATGGATCGGCTACGGGCTAGCTGTGGATGACTCCGTGCTACACGAGCACATCGTCCTTCAGCGTGCACCGCCCCTCGGCCGCCGCCGCGGACCGCCCGGCGTGTTGGGTGGCCCGGCGTTTGGCCAGGGGCGCGGCGAGCGCGGTGATGACGGCGAAGACGCCGATGGCGAGGACGACGATGCTCGCGCCGGGCGGCACGTTCTTGTAGAAGGAGAAGACGGTGCCGGACAGGGTGACCACGACGCCGATGCCGACCGCCAGCGCCAGCGTCATCGCGAAGCCGCGGGTGGCCTGCTGGGCGGCGGCGACCGGGACCACCATGAGGGCGCTGACCAGCAGCAGGCCGACGACGCGCATGGCGACGGTGACGGTGACCGCCGCGGTGACGGCCAGCAGCAGGTTGAGCGTACGGACCGGCAGCCCGGTGACCCGGGCGAACTCCTCGTCCTGGCAGACCGCGAACAGCTGTCGCCGCAGCCCGAGCGTGATCAGCACGACGAAGGCGGCGAGCAGGCTGATCACGACCACGTCCTGCTGCGACACGGTGGTGATCGAGCCGAAGAGGTACGTGGTGAGGTTGGCGTTGGAGCCGGTCGGCGCGAGGTTGATCAGCAGGACGCCGCCCGCCATGCCGCCGTAGAAGAGCATCGCGAGCGCGAGGTCGCCGCGGGTCTTGCCGTACCAGCGGATCAGCTCCATCAGCACGGCGCCGAGGGCGGAGACGAGGATGGCGGTCCAGACCGGGTTGGTGCCGGTCAGGAAGCCGAGCGCGACCCCGGTGAGCGCGACGTGGCCGATGCCGTCGCCCATGATCGCCTGGCGGCGCTGGACGAGGTAGATGCCGACGGCGGGGGCGGTGATGCCGACGAGGACGGCGGCGAGCAGGGCCCGCTGCATAAAGGCGTAGTCGAGGACTTCCAGCATGTCAGGTCAGCAACCCTGTCCGGATCGGTTCGGCGTCGGGCGCCGCGTGGGGATGGACGTGGTCATGGCCGGGCAGCGCATGCTGGCCGACGGCCTTGGGCGGCGGGCCGTCGTGGACGACGCAGCCGTCGCGGAGCACCACCGCGCGGTCGATCAGCGGCTCCAGCGGGCCCAGCTCGTGGAGGACGAGGAGGACGGTGGTCCCCGCGGCGACCTGCTCGCGCAGCGTCCCGGCGAGGATCTCCTGGCTGGCCAGGTCGACCCCGGCCATCGGCTCGTCCATGATCAGCAGTTCGGGTTCACCGGCCAGCGCACGGGCGATCAGCACCCGCTGGTGCTGGCCGCCAGAGAGCGCGCCGACCGGGTCGCGGGCGCGGTCGGCCATGCCGACCAGCTCCAGGGCGCGGCGGACGGCCGCCCGGTCCGCCTTGCGCGGCGGCCCGAACCGGCGGCGGGCCAGCCGCCCGGCCGAGACGACCTCGCGGACGGTCGCGGGGACGCCGCTGGCCGCGGTCGTCCGCTGCGGTACGTAGCCGACGCGGGCCCAGTCGCGGAACCGGCGCCCGGGGGTGCCGAACAGCGCCAGCTCGCCGCCGGTCAGCGGCACCTGGCCGACGACGGCGCGTACGGCGGTCGACTTGCCCGAGCCGTTCGCGCCGAGCAGCGCGACGACCTCGCCGCGGCCCACGGCCAGGTCGACGCCGCGCAGGATCGGGCGCCCGCCGAGGGAGGCGGTGGCGCCGCGCAGGGATATGACCGGGTCGGCGTCGCCCGCCGTCGCGGCGTGCTCGGTCGCCGCCCCGGGCCCGGTCGCCGTCCCGCGCTCGGTCGCCGTCCCGCGCCGGGCCGCTTTCTCGCGTTCCGCCGGTTCACCGGGCCGTGCACCGCTGTCGGGCGGTGCGCTGCCGTCGGGTTCCTTGGGCATGGGTTCCTCCGTCGTATCGCGCGTAACAGGCGTATCGCGCGTCATCCCGCGCCGAGCGCCTTGCGCAGGGCCGTCAGGTTGGACCGCATGACCTCGAAGTAGTCACGGCCCTTGGACGTCTTCCCGATCCCCTCGATGGGGTCGAGGACGTCCGTCTTCAGATGGAGATCGCCCGCCAGGGTCTTCGCCGTCTTGTCGCTCACCAGCGTCTCGAAGAAGACGGTGTTGACCTTGTCCTTCTTGGCGATCGTGTGCAGCCCCCGCATCCGCGCCGGGCTCGGCTCGGATTCCGGGTCGAGCCCGGAGATGGCCTCCTGGCGCAGCCCGTAGCGTTCGGAGAGGTAGCCGAACGCGGCGTGGGTGGTGATGAAGGTATCCGTGCTGCGGCCCTTCAATCCGGTCGTGAAGTCGTCATTGAGGGCGCCGAGCTGCTTCACCAGGGCGGCGGTGTTCTTCTTGTAGGCGGCGGCGTGGTCCGGGTCCGCCTTCTGGAGCGCCTTGCCGACGCCCTCGGCGACCTGGGCGTAGCGCACCGGGTCGAGCCAGACGTGCGGATCGGCGGCGGCGTCGCCCTCATGGGCCTCGTGCCCGTGCCCCTCGTGCCCGTGCTCGCCGGACTCGCCGTGCCCGTGGCCTTCCTCGCCCTCCACCTCCGTCCCGTGGTCCTCCAGGGAGGTGTACGAGGCGGCGTCGGCGAGATGCTGCGGCTTGGCCTGGCCAATGGCCTGGTCGACGGACGGCTGGAGCCCCTTGAGGTAGACCACCAGCCCGGCCTCGCTGAGCTGGGCCGTCTGCCGGGGGCTGATCTCCAGGTCGTGCGGTTCGACGCCGGGTTTGGTCAGGGTGGAGACATTCACATGGCTCCCCCCGATGCGCTGGGCGAGGAACTGCATCGGGTAGAACGACGCCACCACGTCGAGCTTGCCGTCCGTCCTTCCGTCACCGGTGTTGGAGGAGCAGGCTGTGAGGGTGGTCAAGCCCATCGCGGCGGCCCCGACGAGGGCTGCTGCGGGGGTGAGGCGGCGTATGTTCATGACTCTCATTTTCAACAAAAATGGAAACGGTTGTCAACAAGGGTCTTCTTCTTGATCAATTCCAGTATCGATTTGATCCGGGGGGTGCCGCCGCCGGTAACCTGAAGCATTCGCTTCGCGTCCTCCAATGTCGTCATCAATGAAGAGAGCACCGTGGCCGCCGACAAGATCGACACCATCGTCAGCCTGAGCAAGCGCCGTGGCTTCGTCTATCCGTGCAGCGAGATCTACGGCGGCCAGCGCGCCGCCTGGGACTACGGACCGCTCGGCGTGGAGCTGAAGGAGAACATCAAGCGCCAGTGGTGGCGTTCCATGGTCACTTCGCGCGACGACGTCGTGGGACTCGACTCGTCCGTGATCCTCGCCCGTGAGGTCTGGGAGGCGTCCGGCCACGTCGCCACCTTCACGGACCCGCTGACCGAGTGCACCTCCTGCCACAAGCGGTTCCGCGCGGACCACCTGGAGGAGGCCTACGAGGCCAAGCACGGCAAGCTGCCCGAGAACGGCATGGCCGACCTCAACTGTCCGCACTGCGGCAACAAGGGCAGCTTCACCGAGCCCAAGCAGTTCTCCGGGCTGCTCTCCACCCACCTCGGCCCGACCCAGGACTCCGGCTCGGTCGCGTACCTGCGCCCCGAGACCGCCCAGGGCATCTTCACCAACTTCCTCGCCGTGCAGCAGACCTCGCGCCGCAAGCCCCCGTTCGGCATCGCGCAGGTCGGCAAGTCCTTCCGGAACGAGATCACGCCGGGCAACTTCATCTTCCGCACCCGTGAGTTCGAGCAGATGGAGATGGAGTTCTTCGTCAAGCCGGGTGAGGACGAGACCTGGCACGAGTACTGGATGGAGCAGCGCTACAACTGGTACCGGGACCTCGGCCTCCAGGAAGCCAACATCCGTTGGTTCGAGCACCCGAAGGAGAAGCTCTCCCACTACTCGAAGCGCACCGCCGACATCGAGTACCGCTTCAACTTCGGCGGCTCCGAGTGGGGTGAGCTGGAGGGCGTGGCCAACCGCACCGACTACGACCTCAAGGCGCACTCCGCGGCGTCCGGCCAGGACCTGTCGTACTTCGACCAGGAGGCCGGGGAGCGCTGGACCCCGTACGTCATCGAGCCGGCGGCGGGCGTCGGCCGCGCCATGCTGGCCTTCATGCTCGACGCGTACATCGAGGACGAGGCGCCCAACGCCAAGGGCAAGCTGGAGAAGCGCACCGTGATGCGGCTCGACCCGCGGCTCGCCCCGGTCAAGGTCGCGGTGCTGCCGCTGTCCCGCAACCCGCAGCTGTCCCCGAAGGCCAAGGGGCTCGCGGCGGACCTGCGCAAGCACTGGAACATCGAGTTCGACGACGCGGGCGCCATCGGCCGCCGCTACCGCCGTCAGGACGAGATCGGCACGCCCTTCTGCGTCACCGTCGACTTCGACACGCTCGACGACAACGCGGTGACCGTGCGCGAGCGCGACACGATGAAGCAGGAGCGGGTCTCCCTCGACCAGATCCAGTCGTACCTGGGCGGCCGGCTGATCGGCTGCTGACCAGCGGCGTACGACAGGGCGCACAGCACGAGGACGGGCTCCGGCACCGCGGATAGAATGCCGCGGCGCCGGAGCCCGTCGTCGGCTTGGCAGGTTCGGTTCGGCAGGGGTTCGGCAGGAACGGGGATTCGGAACTGCTGGTGCTTGACAGTGCGCGAGTGCGGTTCCGTGCGCGTCAGTGAGTCCGGCGCCGGTGGCCGGGACGTGTGCGAGGGCCTGGAATCGATAGGAACGGGGGTTTGGTCGTCGAATGTGTGACCTTTGTGGGTGGGGGTCGTTGGACGGGGCGGCAGACTCTTCGATGCCGGGTGGGGTGAAAGGGTTGGGCATCGTGCGGGGGGTGGTGGCGCCGTTCGTGGTGCCTGGCCCGGCGGGGACGGCCATCCGGGCCCGGCTGCGCGTGTCAAAGACAGATGCGGCAGTCCTGACCGAGGTGGGGGTGTTCCTCGGCGCCCTGGCCGCTGGCGATCTCGCGGTGCGTTCCCGGCATGGCCTGGAGCACGGCAGTCAGAGCTGGGCGGTGCGCAAGCGGGAGCTGACGGGTGTCTCCTCGGCGCGGTGGGCGGGCAGTATCACCAAGGCCACGCATGATCAGTGGGCCTTGGCCCGGCGCGGGCAGACAGCTGAGATGGCGTGGCTGCGCAAGCAGATCGCGTCGATCGAGGCGCGGCTGGCGCGTCCGCTGGGTGCGAAGGCCGACAAGCGGGTAGGACTGCCGCGCGGGTACGGCTTGCGGGCCGAGTGGCATGCCAAGTCCCGGCGTCTGCACGCGCTGCGGGCCCGGCTGGCCGGGGTGGAGGCGGACTGGGCGGCGGGTCGCGTGCGGGTGGTGCGCGGCGGGAAGAGGCTCGTGCACCTGCGCCACCACCTGGACCAGGCCGGACTGAGCGAGCAGGCGTGGCGGGAGCGGTGGAAGGCGGTGCGGATGTTCCTGGCCGCCGACGGGGAGTCTGGCAAACGTCTGGGCAACGAGACGATCCGCGTCACCGCCATCGGACAGCTCTCGATCAAGCTCCCCGCCGCGTTGGCCCGTCTGGCCAACGCACCGCACGGCCGGTATGTGCTGGACGCGACCGTGGCGTTCCACCACCGGAGTGAGGAGTGGCGGGACCGGATCACGAACAACCGGGCGGTGGCCTACCGCATCCACCACGATGTGGCCCGGGGCCGTTGGTATGTGACCGCCTCCTGGCAGCGCGCCCCCGCTCCCGTACTGTCGTTGGAGGCCGCGCTTTCCCGGGGTGTGGTTGCCGTCGACATGAACGATGATCACCTGGCCGCCTGGCGGCTGGACATCCACGGCAACCCGGTCGGTGAACCCCACCGCTTCTTCTACGACCTGGCGGGGAGCACCCAGCACCGGGACGCCCAGATCCGGCACGCGCTCACCCGGCTGCTGCACCACACCCGCGCCGCCGGGGCGGGGGCGATCGCCGTCGAGGACCTGGACTTCACCGACGGCCGGTGCCGGGAGAAGTACGGCCGCAACAAGCGCTTCTGCCGTCTGATCTCCCGCTTCCCCACCTCCCGGCTGAAGGCGCGGCTGGTGGCGATGGCCGCCGAGCAGAACATCGCCATCGTCGCGGTCGACCCGGCCTATACCTCCCGCTGGGGCGCCCAGCACTGGCAGCAGCCCCTGACCACGAGCAACCGCAAGGTTTCCCGGCACGATGCGGCCAGCATCGCGATCGGGCGACGCGCCCTCGGA